>JAFSGH010000045.1 GCA_017440965.1 Clostridia bacterium
AAGCTTGAGAGATTTCGCACTCTGCGCAGTGCCACAAGAGGCTCTGCCTCTTGACACCGTGAGCTTTTGAAAAAGCTCAAGCAAAACTTTTCCCCGGCACTCCCGTGCCGACATCATTCCCCAACTTTCCGTGAAGAACCTAATCTTTGGACATTTTGGAAGGAATTTCCTATAATGCAAAAAAAACACCGATGTAAGGAGTTTGTAGCCTTACATCGGTGATGCCTTTTATCTGAGATTAAATTTTTCGATCAATAGTTTTCTGCTCTTACTTCAAAGAAGCTCTGAGGATGAGCGCATACGGGGCACATTCCGGGGGCCTTTTTGCCCATTACCAGATGACCGCAGTTGCGGCATTCCCACATTGTCTCCTCTGCCTTTGCGAATACCTCCTGCATCTCAACATTTGAGAGAAGCTTTCTGTATCTTTCCTCGTGGCTCTTTTCGATCTTTGCGACCTCACGGAACTGATAAGCAAGCTTTGTGAAGCCCTCTTCCTCAGCGTCCTTTGCAAAACGGTCATACATATCTGTCCACTCATAGTTTTCGCCGGCAGCGGCTGCTGCAAGATTCTGTGCAGTGTCACCAAGCTCACCGAGAGCCTTGAACCACAGCTTTGCGTGCTCCTTCTCGTTTTCTGCTGTCTTAAGGAAGATAGCAGCGATCTGCTCATAGCCTTCCTTCTTAGCAACAGAGGCGAAATAAGTATACTTGTTTCTTGCCTGACTTTCGCCTGCAAAAGCCTCCATTAAATTCTTTTCGGTTTTTGTTCCCTTAAGTTCCATAATTGTTTTCCTCCGTATATTTTAGTTTTTGTTTTTTCTGCAATCAGAGCATTTGCAATGTATCACAAGTTCATAATCCTCAACCTCACAGCCGATTTCAGCTGAAAGCCGGTTTTTGAAATCAGAAAGGCTTATATCCTCTACCGCACCGCACAAGGTACATATTATGTGTTCATGGGGCATAGGGTTTCTGTCAAACCTGTCAGGCTGACCTGACTGGCATATTCTTCTGACGAGTCCCTCTTCAACCATATTATTCAGGTTATTATATATTGTAGCACGAACAATAGAGGGATATTCCTTCTGTGCCATTAAAAATATTTCTTCTGCGGTAAAATGTCCGCAGTTTTCACGCATAACCTTTATTATGGCGGCTCTTTGCCTGGTCATCCTGATACCTCCTGTCAAATACTTTTGAATTATTCTAAAGTTATTATAATCATTCTAAAGTAATTTGTCAAGAGAAAAATTAAAATAATTCTAATTTTTATTTATATCATTAAAATAACTCAGCAACCTGAACTCCTGCCCCAGAGCAGATTTAAGATAGGTCTCTGTAAGTCTGTTCAGAGCAATAAGCTGTTCCTCGGGAAGAGTAAAGGAAAATATTTTAGAAAAATCGGAAAAGCAGATATGACGCATAGCGGAGATCACCGAGGAATGAACCTCAGGACAGCCTCTTCCTCTTCCGCAGGCATTGCAGAAAAGCTCTCCCGTTCCCGCATTAAAATACATCGTATCGGTAAGAAATTCACCGCATTCACCGCAGGCGACCAACGAGGGCATAAAGCCTGCCGCAGAAATAAGCCTTAACTCAAAAACGGATTTTATAAGAAGGCTGTTCTTTTCGCCTTTACAAAGAAAATGAAGAGAATTCAGCAGAAGCCTCAGATAAAGCTCCTCATCATTCTTATCGGGAACGCATCTTGAAATGACCTCACAGAAATACTGTGCAAGCGTCAGCGTTTCCATACTGCTTCTAAGATCAAAAAACAGCTCCTTAAGCTCTGCCTCGGTTACATTATAGACATCGTTTTTCTCATAAAAGGAAAAGCTGCAGTATGCAAAAAGCCCCGTAGAGCTGTGCAGACGGCTCTTTGTACCTCTTGCACCCTTGGCAAATGCCCTTATTATTCCTCGGTCCCTTGTCAGCACCCATACTATACGGTCTGCCTCTCCTGTAACAGAGGTCCTTATCACGATACCGTCAACAGTAAATCTTTCCATTAATCCAATCCGAAATTATGAATAAGTCCTTCTCTGTTACGCCAATCCTCTTTGACCTTTACCCAGCATTTGAGATTTACCTTACAGTCGAAGAATTTTTCCATATCCATACGGGCTCTTGTCGATATTCTTTTAAGCATTGCGCCGTTTTTACCGATAATTATACCCTTATGGCTCTCCTTTTCACAGTAGATAGTAGCTTCTATATCAAGAATGTCGCTGTCTGCTCTCTCCTTGAAGCGTTCTATTGCAACAGCCGTGCCGTGAGGGATCTCCTTATCGGTGAATTTAAGTATCTTTTCTCTGATGTATTCCGCCGCGATAACCTTTTCAGGCTGATCTGTGAGAGTGTCATCGGGAAAAAGATGCTCTGAGGGAAAGCTTAATGCCATAAGCTCCGAAAGAAGCTCATTGAGACCGTTGCCGTCAAGAGCAGAAACGGGAACTATTGCCTTAAAATCGCAGAGCTTTGAGAATTCAAGAATCCTTGCAAGAAGCTCCTCTTTATTTTCAACTGTATCCACCTTATTTATGGCAAGAACTGCAGGGATATCCTGAGATTTTATTTTCTTGATAAGAGTAAGCTCCTCTTCACGGACCTCTCCCTTGGATTCAACGACCAAAAGGCAGGCATCAACATCGTGAATTCCCTCACCTACAGCCTTTACCATTTTCTCACCGAGCTTCGTCTTAGGCTTATGATAGCCGGGCGTATCGGTAAATACAAGCTGAGTCTCATCCTTTGTAAGCACGCCCATTATTCTTGTTCTTGTGGTCTGAGGCTTAGGAGAGACAATAGCGATCTTTTCCCCTAAAAGACGGTTAAGTATAGATGATTTTCCGACATTGGGACATCCGACAATAGCAATAAATGCGGTTTTTGATTCTGTCATATTCTTATTCCTCATCAAGATAATAGCTGCCGTTTCTCTTAAGTCCCAGCTGAGTAAGTACAGTTTCTTCCTTCTCTCTCATTCTGACAGCCTCCATTCCGCCGTCAACATGGTCATAGCCGAGAAGATGAAGCATTGAATGAACGGTAAGGAATGCCACCTCTCTGTCAAGAGAATGTCCGTATTCCTCAGCCTGCTCCATAGCCTTCTGCATAGAAATTACAATATCCCCGAGAAGAGCCGCATCCGTTGAGGGATTGCGGTCATATTCTCCGTTTTCACCCAGAGGGAAGGAAAGCACATCTGTCTCTCTGTCTATATTTCTGTACTGCGAATTCAGCTGTTTTATCTGCTCGTTATCAACAAAGCGGACACTGATCTCAGCAGAATCATTAAATTCTTCCATCAAAAGCACGGCATTACAGCAGCGTCTTATCAGCAGACGAACACCGGAAGGAACCTTGACGGTGCTCTGATCGTTTGTGATGATTACTTTAATTTTGTTTACCATAATAATCTCCTTTCACACATTGATATACGGTCACTGTTTTTTCTCGCCCTTTTCATAGGCTTTGATTATATCCTGAACAAGTCGGTGGCGGACAACATCCTTTTCCGAGAACCGCACTGTTTCAATATCCTCAATTCCCTTAAGGATCTTTACAGCCTCCTTAAGTCCCGATTTTTTACCGTCGGGCAGGTCTATCTGTGTAACATCACCCGTTACCACTATCTTTGAATTAAATCCGAGTCTTGTAAGAAACATCTTCATCTGCTCAGGGGTGGTGTTCTGTGCTTCATCCAAGATTATGAAGCTGTCATCAAGGGTACGGCCTCGCATATAGGCTAAAGGCGCAACCTCAATGCTTCCCTTTTCGTGATATTTCTGAAAGCTGTCCGCTCCAAGCATATCAAAAAGTGCATCATATAAAGGTCTCAGATAGGGATCTACCTTCTGCTGAAGATCACCGGGAAGAAAGCCGAGCTTTTCTCCCGCTTCAACGGCAGGACGGGTGAGAATGATTCTGTTTATCTCCTTTGCCCTGAACGCCTTTACTGCCATTGCAACGGCAAGATAGGTCTTACCTGTTCCCGCAGGTCCCACACCGAAAACAATGGTATTCTTATTGATCATTTCAACATATTTTTTCTGTCCCAAGGTCTTGGGCTTTACGGGCTTTCCCGATGTTGTGATGCAGATACAGTCCGATGCAATAGATGGAAGCTTATCGTCATTTCCCTCGTTTACAAGAGAAATGCAATATCTTACATTCTGCTCGGTAAGCTGTTCACCCTTGTTTATGAGCATTATAAGTCCCTGAAGAGCCTTTGATGCCTTTACGACATCAACATCCTCACCCGTGACCTTGATAACTCCGCCGCGGTTGATTATCTCTACATTATACTCATTTTCTATCATTCTGACATTTTCATCGAAGCTGCCGAAGAGACTCACGGCCTGCTCCATTCTGTCAATATTAATTATCTGTTCGTACATATTTTTACCTCAGCAAGTCAATGCATTGATGATGCCTGAATAAAGCTTATCGGGATCCTTCATAAAATTCTCACCTACAAGCTGAGCCTGAAGGTAATCAGCCGCAAAAAGCTTTGTCTGCATCATTATCTCCCCGTTATCCTGAACGGTGAGAGTAACATAATATCCGCCTGCGGTCTTTTCTATTTTATAATCAACATTTCCCTTGAGCCGTTCGCGGGCAACCACGGTAAATGCCACAGCCAGAGCCTTTTCTCTTGCTATAAGCGGAATATCCGTCTCAAGCTTATCGGCCACGGAAATACCGTCGGGAGTTATTTCAAAATAGTCATCTCCGTCTCTTTCCGTGAGCGTTGCAAGTCCGTTTTCCTTAAGAGCATCAAGAGCGGGGTTTATCTCAAAGAAATTTACAAGCTCCGTATCCGTAAGTATCTTTATGAATGCACTACGGGAGACCGCTGCTTTTACATTTTTCAGTATATAGCATAAAAGAATTCTTACACCGAAGCGTGAGCGTATACCGCCGATGCCCACATCCTGCGTAAATGCATCATGTTCATTTGTCATAAATCAACCTATCCTTAAATAATCATAGGGCAATACCGATACCTTACCGATAAGCACCGAATAATTGTTATAGTTTACATAAACCTTTATACCGCCCTCATATTCAGTGCAGTACACACCGCTTTCGTATTCATAATGATCTGTCATACGAAGAAGCGAAAGATCTCCCAGCTCATGAAGAGCTCTTGTATAAAAATCAACTGCACCGCCTAAGGTCTGCTCATAGTATTTATCAGACTCAGAGGAAGCCGTCCAATGGTAATGCAACGCGGCACCGTATTCAACCGATTTAAGAAGCCGGAGAGTGGGTGCGGCATAGGTATTTGAAGCCTTGCCTGCATAAATGCAGGAGGAATGAATAACAGCGGGAATAAAAGGTACCGCCGTATAATCCGCAGTCTCGGGAATATTTGTCTCAAGCTGCGTATTGCGGACAAAATCGGCAAATCTGAGAATATTCATATTGACTGAGTCAAGCATAACACTGCCGTGCACTCTCAAAGCGGAAAGATTTTCGGAAAGCCTTTCCGAATATTTCTTATATGAAGGCTCTTCAGAGGAAAGATCCGCTTCACAGCTGATTTTACTGTCAAGCACTGCTATTCCTCGGCAGCCGTACTCATTTATAACATCAATTGCATCGGAAAACTGCTCCGACATTTTATCAAGGGATGAAAAATATCTTGTCTGAGTTTCATCACCGATATATGGAAACAGACCGTTATATATCAGCTCTTCCCTTTTTTCATTATTGATATCCCGAAGTGCACCCGTTATTCCCCTCACTGTCATAAGAGGAAGTCCTGCAAAAACATTAAGCTGCTGAGAGGAAGCGTAGGAATTCAGCTCCGAAAAGGCTTTTTTTCCGCCAAGCCCTGAAAGAGGTCTGAAGGAGCCCTGATTTTTTGCACTGATACCGCCGCTGAAAAAGCCCTCCAGAATCATATTTATTTCATTAACACCCTTACCTTTAAGCAAGCTTAATATATTTTCCGCCTGCTGAAAAGAAGTAACCGAAGTATCGGAGGAACCGTCAGTACTGCCCGTGAGAGTTATAAATAAAGGATATTTTCCCGTCTGTGCCTTATTCGGCACAAGTCCTGCATTTACAAGGGCCTGTCTGACGGAGACAGCCATTCCCATATAGTCGGCATTTTCATAAGAAAGCGCCTCGTAGGCAACAGCTATCTCACCGTCGAAGCTTTTATCACAAACGCTGATATTTCCCGCTTCACCGCTGACGGGAGTTATAATAAATTCGGGATATATACGGTTTATGTTGTTTTCATCCGCATTTGATCGGATAACTCTGATAAGTGCATTTTCCGCTCCCGAGATAACAGCGGCAGAAAGACCTGCTTCCCCGCTCTTTACACCGAAGGCTGCAACCGGAGAAGCGATACTCTCCTTATAATAATTCTTGCCGTAAACGGAAAAGGTGATATCACGGACATCACTTTCCATTGCCGTCCTTAAAACAGCACCGGGTCCGTCAGGCACAAGAAAGTAATCCTCAAGAGCCTCAAGCCCTGAATTTTCTGAGGTATATCTCACTGCACCGAGATACGGCATAAAGCTGAGAGAGATTATTTTAATTCCCTCGCTGACAGTAATTTCTTTTGTATTTATTTTTACGGTAAGATAGCCGCTGTTCAATTCAAAGCTTACGGGAACAGATATCCTCGCTTCTCCGAGGGAAAGCTCATAAAAGGCATCGACCTCGTTTCCTGCGGTCTTATAAGAAAAGCCTGCAAGCGAGCCTGAGCTGTCAATAACAGAAAGCTTATTATTCTCAAGAACAGTCAGCGAAAAAACTGAAGCAAAAGAATTTTCAAAGGACGGAAGAGAATTCCATATTTTTCCCGACTGTCTGTCGTAAAATGAAACCGCACCTGTTTTCTTATCAAGATAAAGCTCTGCCGCCTCTGAGGAAAGAGCTCTTTCAGGCGCTCTTGTATCAATGCTCCTGACTGCACCGGAAACATCCGAGACAGCCGCTTTTGTGCCGATATCAAGCTTATTGATTTTATTCGCTGCCGAGCAAGACGGCAAAATAAACAAGGCTGCAGTAAGCATCAATACGACTGCTGCAGATAATATATTTTTCTTCCTGAACATCTGTCTGCTCCCAAGTAATAGATAGTTGTATTTTATCACAAAATCAAAAAAATATCAACACGAATTTGAGCAAAATACAACGAAAAAACAAACAAAATAAACACTTAATAGAATCACTTTTTTTCCATCAGGCTGACACTTTCACTCTGAACAAAACAAAGCGGTTTACAGACTTTGAGGCACAATAAAACTGCCGGGTGTCCTTATGAACACCCGGCTGACGCTGTACGGATAAAATTATCTTTCTTCTCTGAAATATGAAACACCGAGAGAAGCGGGAGGCTGATGCTCTCTCTTCTTACGCATGCTTGTTATAATAAGAACAATAATGGTAACTATATAAGGAAGCATCTTGAAGAGCTCCTGCGTTTCGGCGCCGAGTCCCTGAATATAGTTATTTGCATTACAAAGAGCACCGAATATGAATGAGCCCACAATTGCTGACGAGGGCTTCCAGAGGGCAAATATAACAAGGGCAATTGCCATCCATCCTCTGTCACCGAATGCATTGTTTGACCATACGCCGTTTGCATAAGCCATAACATACTGAAGTCCGCCGAGACCTGCTATGGCACTGCCTATACAGGTCGCAACATACTTATATCTTATAACATTGATACCTGCAGCGTCTGCTGTTGCGGGATTTTCACCGACCGAGCGAAGATTAAGACCGACGCGTGTACGGTTGAGAACAAAGGCAACGACAACTGCAATGATAATTGCAAGATATGTAAGAAAATCGTGAGAAAAGAATATCTCTCCTATTGCACCGAGATCATCCGCAAAGGGAAGCTTTACGGAAAAGAATGCACTTGTCTTTGTAAGAGCGATAGAGGGCATATCTGTTTCGGTCAGCTTGATAAGAGAGCCGCCGAAAAAGTTTCCGAGACCGATACCGAAAGTGGTAAGTGCAAGACCTGTAACATTCTGATTTGCACGGAGCGTTACGGTAAGGAAGCTATAGATAAAGCCCATAAGCGTTGAGCCTAAAACTGCACATACAAAGGGAATGAGAACAGCAAGAACGCCGTTCATATTAGCGGCATCGTTACCGCAGGCATTTTCATAAAGGAAGGCACCGATAACACCGCTTATGGCACCGACATACATAATACCGGGAATACCAAGGTTCAGGTGGCCTGATTTTTCCGTTACTATCTCACCCGTTGAACCGAAAAGAAGCGGAACACCAAGAAGAATGGCTCGGCAAATAAACTGTACTATCATGCTTTTACCTCCTTCTTTCCGTGACGGAATTTAACGGAATATCTTATAAAGAATTCACAGCCGACAACGCAGAGAATAACAATACCTACTACGATATCAGCAAACGAAGCGTTGAGCATACAGGTATCCGCAACCTTTGCGGCACCCATACGAAGAAAGCATATGACGCCTGTCATAAGCACCATGATAAAGGGATTGAACTGACCGAGCCAGGATACCATAATTGCGGTAAAGCCCTGACCGCCTACAGTGTCGGTATTGATCGAATGGTCAGTACCTGCAACAAGAAGCATACCTGCAATACCGCAGACAGCACCTGATATTACCATAGTACGGATAATTACCTTCTTTACATTGATACCGATGTAACGGGCAGTATTCTGACTTTCACCGACAACGGATATTTCGTAACCGTGCTTGCTGTACTTAAGATATACATACATAAGTACGGTAATAAGAGCAACAGTTATGATATTGACGAGGTATCTGTTATTGCCGATAACGGGAAGATTACCCTCCGCTACAGGTTGGATAACATTGGAGCCGCCGCCTACGATATAAACATAATACGCAATTATCTGGGTTGCAATATAGTTCATCATAAGAGTAAAAAGCGTCTCATTTGTATTGAAAAGAGCCTTGAACACAGCGGGAATAAGTCCCCATACAGCACCTGTAACAACACTTGCGACAATAACAACTACAAGTAATACGGGATATGAAAGAGTCTTTCCCAATTCTATCATACACACCATTGCGGCAAGACCGCCCATAAGAGCCTGTCCCTCTGCACCGCAGTTCCAGAATTTCATCTTAAAGGCGGGAGTAAGTGCAAGGGCAAGACAAAGAAGAATTGCTATCTCCTGAAGATATTTCCAGAGCATTACCGTAGAGCCTGTTTCAATTCTTCCGAAAACTCCGCGGTACATAATTTCAAATGTATCAATGAGGCTTCTTTCCGTCAGCATCATTGAAAGACAGCCCATAAGGAAAATTGATACGACGATGGTGCCTATACGGATCAGCCATGCCTTCCAGGAAGGCATATCGTCACGCTTTACGATGTGAACAAGAGGTTCACGGTGAGCCTTGACCTTTTTTGTATCAGCCATTGTCATTCTCCTTTCCGTCTGCCTTTGATTTTGTCATAAGAAGGCCTATTTCTTCCTTTGTGGTCATACGGGCATCAACAATGCCCGTGATCTTACCTGAGCCTATGACCATAATTCTGTCGCAGAGCTCAACAAGAACATCAAGGTCCTCTCCGACAAAAATAATGGCAACACCTTTTTCCTTCTGCTCATTGAGAAGGTTATAGATCATATATGAGGAATTGATATCAAGACCTCTTACGGGATATGCAACCATAAGAACGGTAGGCGAAGCGGCGATCTCTCTGCCCACAAGCACCTTCTGAACGTTACCGCCTGAAAGACGGCGCACGGGAGTAGTAGCACCGGGAGTCACGACCTCAAGATCGTGAATTATCTTCATTGCAAGATCCTTGGGAGCCTTTCTCTGAAGGAACATTGAATGTCCCTTTGAGTAACTTCTGAGCATCATATTGTCAATGATATCCATATTTCCTACAAGTCCCATACCCAGTCTGTCCTCAGGCACGAATGAAAGACGGACACCCATTTCGCGTATTTGCACGGGAGTCTTGTCTCTGAGATTCTCTTTTTTATCCGTCTTGGGATCAATATAGAATATCTCACCTGATGAAAGATGCTGAAGACCTGCAATAGATTCCAGAAGCTCACGCTGTCCCGAGCCTGCAATACCTGCAATACCCAGTATCTCACCGCTTTTTGCAGTGAAGGAAACATTGTCAAGCACGGTAGCTCCCTGTCTGTCCATACAGGTGACACCGTTTACATAAAGACGGTCTGTGCTGTTTTTAGGCTCGCTTCTTTCAATATTAAGCTCTATTTTCTTACCTACCATCATTTCGGTAAGCTCGCTCTCACTGGTCTCAGCAGTATTAACTGTACCTACATACTCACCCTTTCTGAGAACAGATACTCTGTCCGAAAGAGAAAGAACCTCGTGAAGCTTATGAGTGATTATAATTATACACTTTCCGTCATCACGCATATTTCTGAGTATACTGAAGAGCTTTTCCGTCTCCTGAGGAGTAAGAACAGCCGTAGGCTCGTCAAGAATGAGAATATCGGCACCTCTGTAAAGCACCTTGATTATCTCAACAGTCTGCTTTTCGGAAACAGACATTGAATATATCTTCTTTTCAGCTGCAAGATCAAAGCCGTACTGCTCGCTGATCTTTCTTATCTCCCCTGTCGAGCGCTTAAGATCATATTTGCCGTTCTCAATACCGAGCACGATATTCTCAGCAGCAGTAAATACATCAACAAGCTTAAAATGCTGATGGATCATACCGATCTTATACTCAAAGGCATCCTTGGGAGAGGCAATAACAGCCTCCTTGCCGTCAACGAAGATCTGGCCCTCATCGGGAAAATAAATACCCGAGATCATATTCATCAGCGTGGTCTTTCCGCTTCCGTTTTCTCCGAGAATGGAAAGAATCTCACCGCGGTACGCAGTAAGATTGACATTCTTATTAGCGACAACTTTTCCGAAGCGCTTTGTGATATTCTTAAGTTCAATAGCCGGTTGTTTTGACACGTTGAACCCCCGTTCCTCTTTATTCTCAAGAAAAGGCTGCAACAAAAATTACAGCCTTTTCTTCAAAATCAGTCTAAGACGAGTTTCCCCGCCTTAGACTGTAAGATCAGAAATTAATACTTTTCGTCAAGAAGAGTGATGCCGTCGATTCTGAGATCGAAATAGGGAGCAGCACGGAACTTGGACTCGTTGAATGCACCGTCAGCAATAGCCTCTGTATCGCCTGTGAAAGCTTCGTCAGTATCAACATCAGCAAGGTAAGAAGTAACTGCTTCGCCCTCTACTGTGAATGTAGATGTATCGAATACTTTGATGGAGCCGTCAAGGAGCTTGCCCTTAACCTCTTCAAGCTTAGCAACTGTGCCTTCAGCAGCAACAGCTGTGTTTACATCTGTAAGAACAACAGAGCCTGTGTCGATTGTACCTGTCCAGTCAACAGCGATCTCCTCGCCCTTCTGTACGCATTCGATCATATACTTGAAGTAAGGAGTCCAGTTGATTCTGGAGGATACGATGAATGTGTTGGGACAAGCAGCAATTGTTGAGCCGTTGTAGGAAACGTTGGGAACACCTGCTGTTTCGCAAGCTGTGGGAGCGCCCATTGAGTCAGCGTGCTGGCTGATAAGTACGCAACCGCCGTTGATAAGAGCCTGAGCTGCTTCCTTTTCAAGCTGCTCGTCATACCATGAGCCTGTGAACTTAACGTCCATTGTAACTGTGGGGCAAACGCTCTTTGCGCCAAGATAGAAGGATGTATAACCGGAGATAACCTCAGCAAATGTGAAAGCACCTACGTAACCCATCTTAGCCTTGTCAGCAGTGATCTTGCCGTCAGCGATCATTTCGTTGAGCTTCATACCTGCAGCAACACCTGCAAGGAATCTGCCTTCGTAGATAGAAGCAAATGCGTTGTGGAAGTTCTTAAGACCTGCTGTGTGAGCCTGAGTACCTGTAGCGTGGCAGAACTCAACGTCTGTGTACTTCTTAGCAGCGTCAATAAGGAAGGATTCGTGACCGAAGGAGTCAGCGAAGATTACGTTACAGCCGTCAACCTCAATAAGCTCAACAGCAGCATCGTAGCAGTCGTTTGACTCGGGGATCTGAGTCTTCTGAGCATATGCAATTCCTAATTCATCGCAAGCAGCCTTAGCAGCATCGATGAAGTTCTTGTCATATGTTGAGTTTTCGTCGTGAAGGAAGATAAAGCCTACTTTAACTTCTTTTAATTCACCGGCGGTAGTTGTTGTCTCACCGTTTGCAGCAGTTGTTTCTTCTGTATTGCCGCCGCAAGCAGCAAAAGCAACAACCATTGAAAGAGCGAGAACGAGAGCGAGTACTTTGATTACTTTTTTCACTTTGGTTTCCTCCAATGTTTTTTATTATTCTTAATCAACCGTCTTCTCTGAAGCTGATGGAATCATCAGTCATAGAATCAACGATTGCTAAAGACTTGACATTGACTCCCGCATCACGGAGCTTCTTTCCTCCGTCCTGGAAGCCTTTTTCAATTGCAATTCCCACACCTGCAAGTGAAGCACCAGCATCCTCTACTATCTTCTTAAGACCGAGAGCTGCCTGACCGTTTGCAAGAAAATCGTCTATAATAAGGATAGTATCATCTGAAGAGAGATACTTTCTTGAAACGGCTACAGTATAGCTTGTCCCCTTAGTAAAGGAAAAGACCTCAGCGGTATAACAGTCTGTGCCGATATTCTTGTGATGACCTTTTTTTGCAAATACAACAGGCACATCAAAATACTGTGCCGCAAAACAGGCTATCGCAATTCCGGATGCTTCTACGGTGAGGATCTTTGTTATATTATATGATGAAAATAATCTGTGGAATTCTTTTCCGAGCTCATTGAGAAGAGTTACATCAAGCTGATGATTGAGAAAGCTGTCTACCTTAAGGATGTTTCCGGGAAGCACAGTTCCGCAGGAAAGTATCTTTTCTTCAAGTAACTTCATAATAAACCCCTCCGATCAATAATCGAAAAACAATGACAGTATACAGCAGAAAGCTATTTAAATCAAGAAAATTTAAGCATATTTTTAACAATTCATAAACTTTTCTGCATTTTTGCCAATTTTCACCCTGTTTTAACAGTATTTAATTTGCAAAACAATCAAATTCTGTCTGCTTTTGTAGTGCAGAGCATAAAAATATTGCCTGCAGCCGTAAATTTTAAGTTAATTTTAAGTTTACACCCCGTTTTTAAAAATGTTACAAAATTGTAACATAAATATTGGTTAAAAATACAATTATTACAGTGTTGACATTTATAAATGGCTAATTTAAAATATAACCATAATCAGTCGGTATGCCCGATAAAGGTTATAATTTTTTGAAAGGATGTTTTTCAGATGAAAAAATCAAACAAAGTCATAGCACTTATCCTTGCTATGATGCTCGCATTCTCATCCTTACCGCTCATTGCCTCCGCAAGCGCAATCAAGGATGAAGTAAAGACTGTTGAAAGCCTCATTCAGCCTGAATCTCTCGCTGATCTCGTAAACTGGCTTTTAGCAAGTATCAACAACAGAAAAGAAGAGATAACAGGTACTGTTCTCCGTCTTGTTTTCATGTTCATGAATGATGAATCTCTTAAAGCAAAGATCGGCGAAACAGATCTTATGACTGCAACCGATGAACAGCTTGCAAAGATTCTTGTTGACTGGCTCAATGCAAATCTTCCCGAATGGACAAAGGATCTTCCTCAGGATATCCTTGATACAGTAAAGGTTCTTACACTCGGCAGAATCAGCATCAACCTCAAAACAGTAGACGGTGTTGTTTCCTCTCTTTATTCATTAGCAAACACAAATCTTTTCGGTGACATCTCCGATCTTAAGGAAGATGCTCTTAAGAATGTTTCCGTAAGCAAGAGCGGCAACCTCGGTGTTGTTCATGCTCTCTTACAGTTCCTTGCAGATAACCCTCAGTTCTTCCAGAAGACTCTCAAGGGCGAGCTCAATCTCGGCGGACTTAACGATATAGTTAAGAGCTTCTTTGATATCAATGCTGAAATCAAAAAGTTTATAAGCCCCGAAGCTATCAAGGCTATGCTTATTGATGCAGTCGAGCTTGACAGCGGTGCTCCCGATTATATGATCGGTGACGTTGAAGAGGACGGTGTTATCTCTTCCGGTGACGCAAGACTTATTCTCCGTTACGCCGTTGGTCTTGAGCCTGACCTCACAGCAAAGCAGATCGCTGCTGCAGAATGTGACGGCAACACAGAAGCTATCAACTCCGGTGATGCTCGTATGGCTCTCCGTGTAGCAGTTAAGCTTGAAGAATTCCCTGAAATTACTATTGACTACAGCAAATTCACAGCTGATGAGATCCTTGCAGCAGCTTTCCTTAAGCTCCTCACAGGCAAATCTGCAATTGATCAGGCTGAAGCAAATGCAGTAATGCAGCTCAGCATTTATCAGTTCCTTGAAACATATGCAGGCGATATCTACGCAAACCTTCTCCTTGATCTCCTTAACAATGATGCAAGAACTGCTCTCACAGACCTTGCAAATAAGGATACAACAGGCACGATCAAGAAGGTACTCAATCTTGAATACGAATTCAAGGAAGATACATTTGATGCTTACCTCGGTGCAGGTAAGGGCAATATGGTAGCTCAGCTCAACAACGCAGTTATCACTCTCCTTCAGGTAGTTCTTACCAAAGAAACATTTGATTCACTCGCACTTGAAACAGGCGACAATTCAAAGCTTAACGGCAACCTTACAAAGACCTTCCGTTTCGTTCTTCCTCTTATCAAGGATATTCCCGGTCTCGGCGTTGACCTTTCAGGCTTCACAACCACAGAGGTTCAGAATAAGTCAGCAGAGGAGCTTGCAGTAGCAGTTCTCAAGCTCTTCTTCAAGGGCTGGTTCAAGCTTGATGATGCTAAGATGGCAGAAGTAAACAAGGCAAAGACACTTGAGCAGCTTGCAGTTTATGCTGCTTACTATGCAGTATCCAACAAGGAATGGGTTCCCATGACAATCACAGCTGCAGATAAGGCTAAAAACATTGAAACACTTTCTGATGAAGCTTGCCTTGATCTCGTATTTGAAATAGGCATGGAAACAGCAGCAAAGGCACTTGATTATAATAAGGGAACAACTTATTATACTCTTCCCGCAGGCTCAGAAAGCTGGACAGGCGCTGATTATCTTGATGATATCGTAGACTGGGCTCTCAACTTCATCAAGGGACTTCCCGCAGTAGCTGATACTCTTTCAATCGAAAGAGGTGTTACAGACGGTAACGGCGGCTTCTACAAGATCAATGTTATCCTCGATTCACTCTTTGATCTCTCATTCATCAAGGGCTGCGGTAAGGACGGCTTCACAGTTGATGTTGAAACAATGCTTATGGATAAGTTCCTCGGCAATCTCCTCGACTTTGATATTGAAGCTTCCGTTGCAATTCTTGCAGAAAATGAAGACGCTTCCATCTTCAATCAGAAGATCAATGAAGCTGCTATCAATCTTGTTGACGATCTTCTTACAGGTCTCTTTGAGGTTCCCGCAGTTGCATAATCAGAAAAAACATCTTTTCGGAGCAGTGGTTAACCCCACTGCTCTTTTTTTGCATTATAGAAATCACTTCCTGAAGGACAATGATCATATGGCCCTACGAATGAAAGCAAGCCTTTCTCGCAGACTGACTATTCGAACACAATCGCTGATGTGTATGACGAAGCCGTTTTTTTGCACAAAAAAAATCGCCTGATACATAGCCGATTCAAAGTGTATCAGGGGAAATAATTTTCATACAAAACCTGAAGCTTACAAAAAAAACTCCCCCGATACTGCCTCAAAAAAAGGTCCGTATCAGGGGAATTTATTTTTGTATTATTTTTTTCCTTATTGATCAGCCTACCCAGGTTTTTACTGCGTTTTCAACAAGCTCTGCTGCCTTATCAACGATGATTTCATCGCCCTCCATAAGGTTAAGCAGAGGCTCTCTTACACCGCCGAGCTCAAGGCCTGCTCTCTTTTTAAGCACAGCCTTTGCGATCGCGTACATATTACCTTTACCTGAGCACAAGGTATAGATGATCTCATTAATATCATCCTGAAGCTTACCGGCATTGGCAAAGTCTCCTGCCTCAAGAAGACTGTTCAGCTTTACAAAAAGCTCGGGCATAACTGCATATGTACCGCCGATGCCGCCGTCAGCACCGATAAGTCTTCCGCCTACAAACTGCTCGTCGGGACCGTTGAATACAACTATTTCACGGTTATTGAGCTTTGCCTGTCTCTTGAACATCTGAATGTCCTGAATGGGCATTGATGAATTCTTTACACCGATGACCTTGGGATTCTTAAGCATCTCATCAAACAATGCAAGAGTGAGCGAAACTCCCGCAAGCTGAGGAATGTTATAAATAACATAATCGGTATTGGGAGCAGCGGCAGAAATATCGTTCCAATACTTTGCAATTGCTCTTTCGGGAAGCTTGAAATAAATAGGCGGGATAGTTGCAATAGCATCAACACCGAGAGCCTCTGCGTGGCGTGCAAGCTCACAGCTTTCTCTTGTATTATTGCAGGCAACATGTGCGATTATTGCAATTCTGCCCTTATTTGCCTCCATAACGGCTTCAAGGGTTTTCTTTCTCTCTTCAACGGTAAGATAGATGCATTCACCTGAGGAGCCGCCTACATAAAGTCCGTTGACGCCCTTTTCAATAAGGAATTCTACAAGCTGCTTTGTGCCTTCAGCCGAGAAATCGCCGTTTTCATCATAGCAGGCATAAAATGCCGGGAATATACCATAGTATTTTTTCAGACTCATATTGATTTCTTCTTTCATTACAAAAGTATTTTATTAACAAAAATATTATAAGCGATTTTTTTTCTTTTTGCAAGAATATAATGTTAACTTTTCCGGATTTTGAAAAATTTACATAAAATATAACGGAAAACCAAAGACCGTCGGAGCTGTTCTCTGACGGTCTTAAATAAACTATATTAATATGCGTTGCCCCATACTACCATATTGACAGCCTTTTTGCCGCAGCATACGCAGGTATCGGAAAGGTTTTCCTGCTCAAAGGGAATACATCTTGAGCCTACGCCCGTAAGCTCCTTGACCTTATCCTCGCATTCCTCGCTTCCGCACCACATAGCCTTTACGAAGCCGTCTCCGTTAGCTTCAAGAGAAGCCTTGATCTCATCGATAGAAGTACATCTGTAGGTCTTCTTTTCGATATTCTGAAGAGCTTTTTCATAAAGAGCATTGCCAAGCTCCTCAAGAAGTCTTGCAACTTCTGTCTCAAGATCATCAAGAGAAACAAAGTATTTCTCTCTGTTATCACGGCGTACAAGCACGCACTGATTATTTTCAATATCCTTAGGACCTATCTCAAGACGAAGCGGAACACCCTTCATTTCATATTCCGCAAACTTCCATCCGGGAGAATTATCGGAATTATCGCACTTTACTCTGTAAGAGGAAGCAAGTCTCTGTCTTATCTCCTCTGCCTTTTCCTTAACGCCGGGCTTATGAGCGGCAACGGGAATGATAACGACCTGAGTGGGAGCGACCTTGGGAGGAAGCACAAGTCCGTTATTATCACCGTGAGACATAATAACAGCACCGATAAGTCTTGTTGTAGTACCCCAGGAGGTCTGATGAACATACTGCTGCTTATTCTCTTTATCCGTGTAAGTCATATTAAAGGCTCTTGCAAAGCCGTCGCCGAAGTAATGAGATGTGCCTGCCTGAAGTGCCTTACCGTCGTGCATAAGAGCTTCAATTGCATATGTAGCCTCAGCACCTGCAAACTTGTCGCTCTCGGTCTTTCTGCCCTTGATAACGGGCATATTGAGAACATCCTTGCAGAAATCCGCATAGAGGTTAAGCATACGCTCTGTCTCTTCAATAGCCTCTTCAGCAGTTGCGTGAACAGTATGTCCCTCCTGCCAGAGGAATTCTCTTGAACGAAGGAAGGGTCTTGTGGTCTTTTCCCATCTTACTACATTACACCACTGATTATAGAGCTTGGGAAGATCTCTGTAGGAATGAACGATATTAGCATAATGCTCACAGAAAAGTGTCTCGGAGGTGGGACGGACGCAAAGACGCTCCTGTAAAGGCTCACTGCCGCCGTGAGTTACCCATGCAACCTCGGGAGCAAAGCCCTCAACATGATCCTTTTCCTTCTGCAAAAGTGATTCGGGGATGAACAGAGGCATATAAATATTCTCGTGTCCCGTCTCCTTGAATCTTTCATCCATCTGCTTCTGAAGAAGCTCCCATATAGCATAGCCGTAGGGACGGATTATCATACAGCCCTTGACGCTTGAATAGTCAACAAGGTCTGCCTTTTTAACAACATCAGTATACCATTTGCCGAAATCCTCTTCCATAGAGGTTATAGCTTCGACCATTTTTTTGTTATCTGCCATAAATAATATCCTTTCAATCTCCGATTTTTATTCCGTTCTCCCGAAGTCTCTCACGAAGAACTCTTATATCCTCATTCATTGCATTATATGTAAAAGCTCTCATACCGCTTTCGTTACTTGCATTTACATTATCAATACTGTCATCAACAAAAAGACATTCGGCGGGATCAAGGGAAAATCTGCGGAAAAATGTATTATATATCTCTTTATCGGGTTTTAATAAACCGTAATCACAGCTTGGGAAAAATCCGTCAAAGCCGTAAAATACGGGATGAAGTCTTACAAGAAAATGAAAATTCAATCCGATGTTACTGAGAAGATAGATCTTATATCCGTTTTTCTTAAGCTCCTCTATGACCTTTTCGATGCCGTCATTATAAGGCATAAAGCGGTATTCAAAATCATATCCTGCAACAAGGGAATAAAAAACCTCTCTCAGCTTTTCGGGTAATGTCTTCAGCGTATCATAAAAGAGCACATCTCTGAAGCCGAAGCCCTTGTCACCGTCCGCCCATAAGGGAGAATCAAAGATGCTTTCTCTGAAAAGTGCCTTCTCGCTGTCTGTGAGAGAAAATCTATCAAGCATTCCGTCAACATCATATTTCATTATGACATTGCCGAAATCAAACACAATATTCTTTATCTCCATAAATCAAAAAAGAGGGGCGCCGTTGCGCCCCTGTTTGTCATTGAACTTTTTATTCCTGCAAGGGGTAACTATCAGTTCTTGTTCTTGAAGATATTGAAGATATCCATAATGCTTTCATCGTCAACACCGGTCTCGGGCTGAGCGGGTTCAGCGGGCTTCTCTTCAACGGGCTCTGCAGCCTTCTTTTCGGAAACGGGAGTATTTACATTTCCGTCCTTACCGAAGCCTGTAGCAATAACGGTAACAACCATCTCATCATCAAGTGCGGGATCGGTGGAAACACCGAAAATGATATTTGCATCAAGATCAGCGGCATCCTTAACGATGGTAGCTGCAACATCAACATCATCAAGAGTTATATCTGTTGAAGCGGAAATAAGAATAATAACACCCTTTGCACCCTGAATGGTGGTCTCAAGAAGAGGACTGGAGATAGCAGCATTTGCAGCATTCTCAGCCTTATCCTTGCCGCTTGCTCTGCCCACACCCATATGTGCGTGGCCTGCATCCTTCATTACTGAAGTAACATCAGCAAAGTCAAGATTGATGATTCCGGGGATCTTTATAAGCTCTGCAATGCTCTTTACGCCCTGACGAAGAACATCATCAGCAATTGAGAAAGCATTGAGGAAGGTGATCTTCTGATCGGAAACGAGCTTGAGTCTTTCATTGGGAATAACTATAAGGCTGTCTACATGCTGAGCAAGCTCTGCAATACCTGCCTCTGCCTGCTGCATACGGCGGCGTCCCTCAAACTCGAAGGGCTTTGTTACGATACCGACTGTGAGTATACCCTTATCCTTTGCAAGCTGAGCGATAACGGGAGCAGCACCTGTGCCTGTTCCGCCGCCCATACCTGCGGTAATAAATACCATATCTGTTCCTGCCAGAACCTCATTGATAGCTTCCATGCTCTCCTCGGCAGCCTTCTTGCCTACCTCGGGCTTTGCGCCTGCACCCTGACCGGAAGTAACCTTTTCACCGATCTGGATCTTTGTAGTTGCCTTGGAATTTATAAGAACCTGCTTATCGGTATTAACAGCAATAAATTCAACACCCTGAACATTAGATTCAACCATGCGGTTAACGGCATTTCCTCCGCCTCCGCCTACTCCTACGACTTTTATCTGAGTAACAAGATCGTATTCGTTTGACATTTCAAATCCCATATTTTATATCCTCCAATACTATTTTACGCAATAATCTTTTTTTATACTATCATATTTATTCTTAAAATTCAAGACAAATATATAAAAAATATTACAAATTGTTACAGCAGGCATTTTCTGCCCTTTTTTTATTCTCAGCCGACGCTTACAGCCGTTGTCTCTTCAGCCGCCGAGGTTATCTCTTCTATACCGGAGGTGCTCTCTTCCGGTACAGCTGTAGCTTCCTCTCCGAAGACTGCATTGTTATCGTTTTTCTGTCTCACATAAGCTGTCTTGCCGTTGGTTATATCTATTAAGATAGCGTGCCTGGAATCGGAATTCACAGTCTCCTCGATGACTTTTTTGCCGAAGGCAAACTTCTCTGCGGCTCCTGCAAGAGTGCCGAGACGGACCTCTATCCTGTGATCTATCATAACAACTATGCTCGATATACTTGTAAGATCATATTCACTGATGCCCGTGATCTTGTTTTCCTCAAAAGCGGCTGTAAGCCTTGTAAAATCAGCCGTGCTGATATCCCCTTCAAAGCTTACCGTCTTTCCCGCCTCGGGAGAATTGACATTTACACCCTTTATAAGTGCCGCAGTTCCCACATTTGCCGCATCAGTATCAAGTATCTTGCAGGAATTATTCATAAGAATATATCCCTCTCCCGTATCAACGGCAAGCGTGGCTTTCGCATCCTCAAGGCTTACCACCACCTTATCGGGCCATCTTCTTTTGATCTCTGCTTTTTCAATATAAGGCAGAAGCATCTCAATTTTTGCTTCCATAGCATTGGTGTTTATAAGCACCATACTGTCTCCCTCTGAAAGTCCTGCGGCGGACAGCACCGAGGCGGAGGAATATTTCTCAGTTCCCGTGACCTCAACGGTGTTTATTTTAAGCACCACCACACAAAGAACTCCCACGAGTGCTACAGCTATAACAAAAAGCATCGCAATGATAATATTGTTCTGAAGCTTTTTTTCTTTTTTTCTCTGCTTTACGCTTGAACGCACGCGGTCGTTTCTGCTTTGTCCCGCACTTTCACGGCTACGGCTGTCTTTAGCTTTTGAGGCTCTTTCAGAGCTTCTTTCACGGGCATTCTGTCTTTGTCCGTCCTTTTTTTGGGAGCTCTCTCTGACACCCGCGCGTTCCTGCGCCATACGGGCTCTCTCTTCACCCGAAAAACGGCTCTCCTTCATACCGAGAATATCATTTTCAGTCTGATTTTTCCGATCCATCATTATCAATCCTTCTTATTTTCCCCGATAAAGCCGCAAGCGTCTTTTCGGGACTTTCATAACCCCGTTCTATATGCTTTATATCAGTGATGACTGTCTCCCCCTCAGAAGCAAGCCCTGCGACTATAAGTGCCGCTCCGCCTCTGAGATCCGTTGTTCTGACTCTTGCGCCGTGGAGCACAGGGACACCCTCAATAACCGCCATACGCCCGTCTGCTCTTATTTTTGCACCGAATCTTATCAATTCACCGATATATTTGAATCTGTTTTCAAAAATCGTTTCTATAATTACGGAAGTTCCCTTTGCCTTGGTAAGCATCGCCCCTATAGGTGCCTGAATATCCGTAGGAAATCCGGGATACGGCATCGTCCGTATCATCTTGACGCTTTTAAGAAGCTTGGGAGCCTCAATATTTACACTCCTGCAATCCGTTCTGATCTTACAGCCTGCTTCCTCAAACAGGTCGATCATAGGTCCTATATGAGCAGGAATAATATTTACAAGCCTTACATTTCCGCCGGTTGCGGCAGCAGCCGCCATATAAGTCGCCGCGGCAATTCTGTCCGTTATCACCGAATGAGACGAACCGTTAAGCCTTTTTACGCCTTCAATGACCACTGTTCCCTGCCCGGCACCCGATATCTTTGCGCCGCAGCCGTTGAGAAAATCCGCAAGATCGCTTATCTCAGGCTCTCTTGCCGCATTTATCACCGTTGTAGTGCCCTTTGCCGTGCTTGCGGCAATTATAATATTTTCCGTTGCACCGACACTGGGAAAGGACAAAGAAACAGTAGCTCCCTTAAGTCCGTCAGGTGCGGTGCATTCGATATTTCCGTATTCCTCGCTGACAACTGCACCGAGCTTTCTCATAGCATCAAGATGAAGATCTATAGGTCTAAGCCCTATCTCACAGCCTCCTGGAGTCGAGAGCCTTACTCTTTTATTTCTGGCAAGTATCGCTCCGAGAAAAATTACCGAGGAGCGCATCTCACGCATAAGAGGCTCAGGTATCTCAGTGCCCGATGCACTGTCGGCACATACCGTGACTCTGTGACCGCTTCTTGAGACAACGCATCCGAGATGCATTAATATATTCGCGGTCGCATCCACATCAAGAAGCTCAGGGCAGTTATATATATCGCTTTTGCCTTCACAAAGAAGCGTTGCGGCAAGAATGGGAAGCGCGCTGTTTTTTGCACCCTGCACACCGCATTCGCCGTAAAGCCTGTTACCGCCCTCTATAATATACTCACTCATAACAACACCCTTCCGCAGTGAAACTTACTGTTTCATTTTATGAAAGCGGAGTTGTCCCTGTTACCGGGTATATATTTTATGCATGATGCACGGGAAATATTACCCGACTGCAAGCTTCATAATAACATCTGCTATATGCCTGCAGGCATCCGTTATTGCAAGAAGCCTTGCATTTTTACCCATTTCAATATATTTTTCTCTGTTTCCGGCAAGATCGTTTATTACTGCGATCACCTTTTGAGCATCAAGCTCCTTCTGCTCGCAGACAATAGCAGCATTTCTGTTAACAAGCGTCATAGCATTGTGATACTGATGGTTTTCGGAGGCATAGGGATAAGGCACAAGAAATGATGCCTTTCCGAGAGCCTCTATTTCAGCAATGGAGCTTGCTCCCGCTCTGCTTATGACAAGATCTGCAGCTGCCATATATTTTGCCATATCGTATATGTATTCACTCACAAAGAGATCATTGCTTTTTTCAGGATCAGCGCCCATTTCAGAAAGCCTTGAAGGCATATCCTTGCCGTTTCTTCCGTAGCCGTGCACAAAAACGATGTCTTTTCCGTAAAATTCCTTTATAACATCGCACATAACTGAGTTTATAGCGGCGGCACCGAGGCTTCCGCCCGTTGAAAGGATAACCGTCTTATCCTCAGCTATACCGAGAGAGCGTCTTGCAGATAAATATTCCTCCGTAAGTATCTCTGCTCTTACGGGAAGCCCCGTTACCACAGGCTTATTCTTACATCTGAGATGCTTTTCCGCATCCGAGGTTGTGAGAAGCACCTTATCCACATATTTTGAAAGTGCAATATTGGTTTTTCCGGGAAATGCATTCTGCTCGTGAATGCAGGTCTTTATCCCCATCTTATGAGCCGTTCTTATAACGGGACCGCTGACATAGCCGCCGAAGCCTATAGCTATATCAGGCTTGAATTCATTGATTATTTTTTTGCACTGAGAAGTGACAAACAGCAGCTTCAATAAGGTTCTGAGATTAAAAACTATATCCCGAGGAGAGAAGGAACGCTGAAAGCCGCTGATATTTATTGTTCTGAAGTGAAATCCTGCCTTCGGAACGAGACTTGCCTCAATTTTGTCCTTAGTGCCCACAAACATGATTTCAGCATCGGGATATCGGTTTTTTATCTCCCTTGCAACTGCAAGAGCGGGATTCACATGTCCGCCCGTGCCGCCCGCAGCAAAAAGAAATCTCATACTTTCACCTCACACCTTTTTTATCCTTGAGCTTCTTGAAATGCTCAGCAGAATTCCCATCTCAACAAGGTTTACAATAAGTGCCGTTCTGCCGTAGCTGAAAAACGGCAGTGTGATACCCGTGTTCGGTATAAAGTCTGTTGCAACACCGATATTGAGAAATACCTGCATTGCAAGCTTGAAGGTGATACCGAAGGCAACAAGTGCGCCGTATCTTGAGGGGCAGTTGATTCCGATAACCGTACCTCTCCAGATTATAAGAGCAAAGAGAAGAATGACCGCAAAGCCGCCTATGAAGCCCAGCTCCTCAACGATGATAGAAAATATCATATCGTTCTGAGGCTCGGGAACATAATTATATTTCTGAATGGACTGTCCGAGGCCTCTGCCGAAAAATCCGCCCGAGCCGATAGCATAAAGAGCCTGATTTGTCTGCCAGTCCGCTCCGAGAGGATCCTCATTATCCCCTACAAAGGAAACAAGACGCTGTATCATATAAGGCTTGATAAGACCTGCAGAGAAAGCGATCACACCGACTAAACAAACACCGATGATTCCGACACCGAACCATGTAAGTCTTACTTCACCTACATAAAGCATACATACGGCAATGCCCATCATAATGATAGCACCCGAAAGATGAGAGCCTACAAGAACAAGACCGACATAAAGAAGAATTACAGCGGCACAGCCGCAGACTGCCTTAGCCGAGTCATTCAGAACAGGCTTATTAAAAAAGCCGTTGACAGCATCGGGAACTGCTCCCTTAAGAGGCTTCTTACTGACAACAAGATGGTGATAGCGGTGAAGAATATAAGCGAGCGTCAGTATAAGAGCAAGCTTTGCCACGTCTGAGGGCTGAAAACGGATTCCGCCTATTGATATCCATCTTTTAATGGAGCTGTTATTATCACCTGAGCCGACAAACAAAACGGCAACAAGAAGGATCACCGAAACTGCAGAACCGCAGAGGGCACCAAGCTCCATAAACATCTTATGGTTTACCTTACTTACAAGAAGCATCAGAAATGTACCTACAAGCACACCCACGAGCTGATTCTTGAAGTAATAAGAAGGCTCATAACCCTCACTGTAGGCATCGGGATAGCTCGCCGAATAGAGCATAAGCAGACCGAACACAACAGTCACGGCAAGAAGAGCAAAAAGTCTTGTATCAAACGAGCCTCTTGCCCATAAGCCGCCTCTTGAGCTGATAAATCCGCCTGCAAAAGTCTTTCCTCTTGCAGAGGAAGCACCGTTATTTTCTGAAGCCATATATACACCTTAAGCCTGCAGGAATATATGCAGGCGATTTTCCTTTCTTAAGAAATTTCCGAGTTGTAAAGCATTTTACTTTACTGTAATCTGCCAAACCAGGACAATGCAACAGCCGCCGCAGAGCCTATCAAAGTGACAAGTGAAAATACTTTACAAATCTTTTTCTCTCCCCAACCGCTCATCTCATAATGGTGGTGTATGGGAGCCATCTTGAATAATCTCTTTCCGTTATGAGTTTTAACATATGCGATCTGAAGGATATCAGAACCAAACTCTGCAACATAGATAACACCTATAAGCACTATAAGCCAAGGCGCATCAAGGGAAAAAGCGAAGGAGCAGACCATTCCGCCAAGGAAGAATGAGCCCATATCTCCCATAATTACCTTAGAGGGATTCCAGTTCCACATAAGAAATCCTATAATAGCACCGAAGAGGGATGCGGCTATAACGGATACTCCCGCAAAGCTCATAATAACGGAGCATACAGCAAAGGCAATACAGCCTACTGCTGTAACGCTTGAGCACAGTCCGTCCACGCCGTCCGTAAAGTTCACGGCATTTACAGTACAGTATATAGCAATAAAGCCGAGTGCCCAGAAGATCACGGTGTTTTCCCAAATGCCGATATAGGGAATAAAAATAAAATTCACACCGCATTTATATAATGTAAATAAATATACAGTAATAACAAGACATTGAAGAACAGTCTTCTGAATTTCCGTAAGACCTAAATTTCTCTTTTTGACTACCTTGATATAGTCATCAATGAAGCCGATGAAAGAAAAAGCCAATGCCATAAGTATACCGCTGAATGTTTTAATATAAACAACATTATCGGGTCTTGAGCTTCCTTCAAGAAGAATATTTCCGCCAAGTATCTTATCAGTGATAAGCACCACAGCCACGGATACAATAAAGCCTGCGACTATAAGAATACCGCCCATTGTGGGAGTTCCCTGCTTTTTCTTGTGCCAGCTGGGACCTATATCAAGTATCGTCTGACCGAATTTAAGCTTATGAAGCCAGGGAATCACCGCAAAGCCGAGCACAAAAGACACGGCAAAACCTACAAGTACACTTAAAAGTAACGCAAGCCATAATTCCATTTTCTATCTGTCCTTTCAAAAAACACCGAGTATTTTTTTAACCAGCTTTTCATCGCTGAAGAATTTTCGTTCAGCTCCCTCAAGCTGATATTCCTCATGGCCCTTTCCGGCAATAAGCACAGTATCGGAAGAGGAAGCCTCACTCAGGGCATATTCAACAGCCGTTTTTCTGTCGGGGATCATTTCATAAGAATATCCCTTGGGCACACCTGCCGAAATGTCATTCATTATCAATTCGGGAGCTTCATTTCTCGGATTATCCGAGGTAATTATAAGCCTGTCAGCAAGAGACGATGCCGCCGCACCCATCTTCGGCCGTTTTTCTTTATCTCTGTTACCGCCGCAGCCAAAAACACATATAAGCCTTCCTCTTGTACGGCTCTTAAGAGCACGAAGCACCTCATAAAGAGCCTCGGGAGTATGAGCGAAATCGATATATACCGTCTTCTTTTCCGAGGAGATCCTCTGTAGCCTTCCCTTTACAGAAGGTAGATCTCTCAGCGCATTCTGAGCTTCATCGGGAGAAATCCCGAGCACATCCGCACAGGAAAGAGCCGCAAGCGTATTATAAGCGGAGAGCTCTCCTATTCCGTCACACTGAAAACGGTATACACCGTCATTTTTCAGAAGAATATACGAAAGACCGTCATCAGTGAATCTGAGATTTTTTGCCATATAATCGGCATATTTTCCTTTCAGAGAATAAGTGTATGTCTTCCCTTTTGAGGCAGCCTCAAAAAGCTCCGAATACATATCATCTGCATTGATAACGGTCCTGTCCGAAAGTCCCGCAAGGATCGCCTTTGCCTCTGCATATTTCCGGACGCTTTTGTGATAATCGAGATGATCGCTTCCCACATTGGTAAAAACTCCCGCTTCAAAGCGTATAGGCTCCGCTCTTTTCTGAGAAAGAGCCTGAGAGGATATTTCCGCAATGCAGTATTCGGTACCGACTTCTGAAAGCTTATCAAGCTCCCTGAAAAGAATCTCAGGCAAGGGAGTGGTATACCCCGTTTCGCTTTCATAACCGTCACATCTGCTGCCGAGAGTACCTATTACGGAGCATTTTCTTTTGCAATGGGCAAAAATTGCTCTCAGATACTCGGCAGTTGTTGTCTTTCCGTTTGTGCCGGTTATTCCTATCATTTTCATTTTGTTCTGAGGATGCCCGTAAAAAGCACTGCACAAAAAGCTCAGAGCTCTTCTTGCATCCCCGACTCTTATGACCTTATCCCCCTCTGACACACTGTCGGAAATAACAGCCGCCGCACCCGAGGACAACGCCTTTCCAATTAATTCATTACCGTCAAAATCCTTACCTCTGACCGCAACGAACAGACTTCCCTTTTTTACTTTTTCCGCTTTCTCGGTAACGGATACGATATCGGCAGTGCCGACCGTATTTTCCGCACCGATCTCATTTAATAACAGTTGAAGATTCAAAACAATACCTCCGAAAAGCTTTAGTATTATTCTTCCTCTTTCTTCCGCATCCTTTAGTCTGAAATACCGCTGGTCTTGAAGTAGACCGTAATTACACTGCCCATTTCAAGCTCAGTACCCTCACGGTACTCCTGCTTATAAGCTACCACCGAGCTTGTGCTGAATGCACTGCCCGATATTTTGATATTGAATCCCCTGCTTACGGCAAGCTGATTTGCCTGAGCCACGGTAAGCCCCTCAAAATTCGGAACTACTGCTGTCTCTTCAGGGAGATTTTCCTGAGTATAAAGAACTATCACACCGTTTTTGGGAGTAGTTCTGCCTGCCTCGGGAGACTGAGCAATTATCTCATCTCCGTCACCGACTATTCTGTAGGTATGCTTTGTTCTGCCAAGCTCAGCCTTTGCAGCCGTAAGCGAAAGACCTACAAGGTCGGGAGCAGGCGAAGAAAGCTTTGCAAGCTCCTCATCGGTATATGAAGGCTCTATTCCGAGATACGGAAGCACCTTTTCAAATACCTCTCCTGCAACGGGAGCGGCGATGTCACCGCCCGAATATCTTGCTCCGCCGGGAGCATCGATTACGATTACAACGGTCACCTCGGGATCATCGCAGGGAGCAAAGCCCGCAAAGGATGCGATATACTTTTTCTCCTCTACACCGGTCTTTTCACTGGTACCGGTCTTTCCCGCAACATGGTAGCCTGACACATAAGCATTTGAGCCCGTGCCTCTCTTTACGACCTCCTCCATATAGGAAGCAACGGTTGAAGCCGTAGTCTCGGAAACCACCTGTCTTTTTACTAAAGGCTCGGTCTCACTTATGGTATTTCCCGAATCATCCACAGTTTTCTCCACAATAAAAGGCTTCATAAGCTTTCCGTCGTTGCCTATTGCACTGACGGCAGTTGCGACCTGCATGGGAGTCACCTGATTTGACTGTCCGAAAGAAACACTGACAAGGTTAGAATTTGTAAAGGACACCTCAGGCGAATGATATGTAACACCTGCAACGGGAGTGCCTTCACCGGGGAGATCTATACCCGTTTTTTCGGTAAAGCCGAAGGCATCAAAATACTTATAGAATAATGAGATACCCATCCTCTGTCCCACATATACGGAGAAGGTATTACAGGAATTGACAAGAAGTGTAAGAGGTGTTTCAACGCCGTGGCCTATGGGATTATAGTCCTTTACGTGTCTGTCGCCGACGGTTATCGTACCGTGGCAGGTGTAAGAGGTATTTTCGTTAATTACACCCTCTTCAAGAGCACCTGCAACAAGAAATACCTTATAAACAGAGCCGGGATAGTAAAAGTCCGCAACAGCCTTATTCTTCCACTGGGAGAATCTTGCATCGGAGATCACTTTGTTCTTTTCCTCTTCATCCGTGATCTCTGCGATCATATCAAGAGTCTTCTGATCGGAGATGGTAAAGGGATCGTTGGGATCGTAGTCGGGAACATTGCACATTCCCAGCACCGCTCCCGTTTTTGTATTCATTACCACACCGTAAACATTTTCAGCCGCATTATCCTGAAGCGCTGTAATGCAGGCGTTTCTCAATATAGTCTGAATTTCATTATCAAGCGTCAGGACAAAGTTTTCACCGTTTACGGGATCGTACATTATCTTATTTCCGCTTTCAAGCTCATAAGAAAGACCGTCCTGAAGCGTAAACACCTTTCCGTCAACACCCGTAAGCTTGTCATCATAAAAATATTCAAGTCCGTAAAGACCGTAACCGTCATCACCGGTAAAGCCGATAACAGTGGAGCAGAGAGTTCCGCCGGGATAATATCTCTTTGTATCGGGATCGTTAAAAATAACATTTGTTATCTTCTTTTCCCTTGCATATGCCATAATGGCAGTCTTTTCGTTATATTCGACCTCACTTTTTATCTTAAGATATCTGTATGAGCCCTTGCTCACGATATCCTGTCTGAGCTTATCCTCATCCGCACCGAGGATATCAACGAGACCTCTTACTACATCCTCACGGTTATCGTCCGTTATTTTTGAGGGATTTATATAAACAAGCCATACGGATGCGGTCTGCGCAAGCACATTCATATTACTGTCATAGACCGTTCCTCTTGAGGAAGCAATAGTTGAATCGCTGTACTGCTGCTCTTCTGCTATGCGTCTGTATTCCTCACCCTTGATTATTGTAAGATAACCCAGTCTTCCCACAAGAGCTATCAGCAGCAAAAAGGCAAAAACACATAAAAGCACCACACCTCTTTTGGCTGAAAGGGATGTTCTTTTCATATCATCTTTATTAACTGACAAGTGCATTCTCTCCCGTAATTTTTTTCTTTTAAATACCAAAAAGGGCGAAGACCTCGCCCTGCCGCTTTTACCGTTTTATATGTGCGGTCAAAAACTAAAGTGACATACAATGAACTTTTCCTGCTGTTTTTATATATGCAAAAGCAAGTCAGAAGTATGCATATTTTAACCGCCGAATGCCGATGAAGAGTAAAGCACGGAATCCGCACCCGACAGATCAACACATTCTATCTGATAGTTTTCAACCTTTGTCATACCGAGCACATCGGTAGCATAGGTATCGATGATCGCAATTCCCGTTATACCGTTAAGCTCTGCCGTAAGACGGATATTTTCAGACTCTGCTATCTCAAGCTGAGCTTCAACCTTCTGTATCTCACGCATAAGCTCATAATTTTCCGCACCTGCCGATATCTGCATGGATATTATTGCAAATACCGTAAGAACAAAGCAAAGCAGCCCTACGGACTTTTTAAGACCTCTCAGCTCCTGTGCTCTTAACTGCTCCTTTGTGCGGAGCTTTACCTTTTTCAGCGGCTGAGCCGTTGTCTCCTTTTCTTTTCTCTGAGGAGCCGCCGATGAATGTGTTTCAAATACTTCAAAATCAAATGTCTGTGAATACTGAGCCATCTTCATATATCTCCTTATATGATCTTATTATCCTTATTTTATCCGATACATCTTCTGAGTACCGTCTGCACTTAAAGTCTCTTGTGCACCTGATCACATCCTGCATCTTCGCAGTCTGTACTATATTACAATTTTATAACACTTCTGAGTCTCGCGCTTCTGCTTCTGGAATTCAATTCAAGCTCCTGTTCAGAGGGAGAGAGTGATTTAAAGGGCAACCTTCCCTTGGGGGTATTTCCGCATACGCATACGGGGAAATCCTTAGGACAGGTGCATCCCTCTGTAAAGCTTCTGAACATATTTTTCACCGCTCTGTCCTCAAGCGAGTGGAAGGTTATTATTGAAAGCACACCCTCGGGGTTCAGAAGGCTGAACATCTTTTCAATGGAAGAAGGCAGGATGCTTATTTCCTGGTTTACCGATATCCTGAGTGCCTGAAAAGAGCGGCGAGCCGGGTGTCCGCCTTCCCTTCTTGCCCGTGCAGGTATAGCATCCTTTATTGCTTCAACAAGCTGAAATGTAGTTTCAAAGGGCTGTTCCTTTCTTCTTGCCACAATAAGCCTTGCTATGCTTTTGGCAAACTTCTCTTCACCGTAGCAAAGAAGTATTCTTGCAAGCTCCTTCTCATCATATGTATTCACAATATCGGCAGCGCTTATTCCCTGCTTGCTCATACGCATATCAAGCGGTGCATCACTGTGAAAGGAAAATCCTCTTTCGGGAGTGTCAAGCTGATGGGAGCTTACTCCGAGATCTGCAAGAATGCCGTCAAAGCCGTCAATTGCGTTTTCCTCTGCGATCTCATCAATATCCTTAAAATTCCTATTAATAATTAATACATTATTATTGTCGGCAAATTTTTTCCTGAGATTAGCAATTGCCTCAGGATCCTGATCTATCATCACAAGCCTTCCCTTTTCGGAAAGCCTTTCAAGAATTGCACCGGAATGACCTCCGCCGCCTGCCGTACAGTCAGCATATATTCCGTCAGGCTTTATATTCAGTGAATCGATAGTCTCATTAAAAAGAACGGGGATATGCTTAAATTCCATATTGTGTACCCCCGATCAATAACGAACAGGAATGAAAGCATCGTCATCATCCTCAGTCTCCTGCTGAAGATATCTTTCCTCATTCCATATTTCAAGTCTTCTGCCGGTTCCTAAAAGATACACCGTGCTTCCGAGATTCGCATAGTCAATAAATTCCGAAGGGATGGTAAATCTTCCCTGCTTGTCAAGAGAGCATCTTCTTGCCTTTTTCGCAAGCTTTCTTGCATTTTTAAGCCCCTCGGGAGTATCCGATTTTTCATTGATCTCATCAAGCATCTCATCAAAAGTCTCAGTCTGATAGATAAAAAGACATTTGCCGGGAGCTCTGAAAAGAACAAACTCAGGAGAGAGGAATTTTCTGAAATCTGACGGTATTATGATTCTGTTACCGTTTTCAAGCGTATGTTTTGACGAACCCAAAAAAGCATTACGCAAATTACTCATCTCCTTTCATTACTCCATTTCACTCCCGGAGCACTCCATTTCACTCCAAGATTTGTTTATATTATAAACGTATTAATATAAAAAATCAAGCATTTTTCACATATTTTTCCGACTTTTTTAATATTTTTTTACCAAAAGATTTTTTGTGAATTTTTCGACAAAAATGTGTTGATTTTTCACTTAAAATTGCCATAATATGGTATCACTGTCATCAATAAACACCGACAGTTCAATTTTTACAGTTAAGGAGAAAACAGAAAAATGAAAAAGCTTATTACAACAGCATTATCCCTGATCCTTCTTTCAGGCATGCTATCTTCCTGCGGTGACAAAGCAACAGGAAACACGGACAACACAGAGGAAAATAACATATCAGCCGCCGCCGAGGCTACTGACAGCGAAAGCGCGGCAAATGTAAATTCCCTGCAGGAGACCTCCGGCGCAACACAGGTGAACGCTACGGACGATGAAGCCTCAGAGGAAGGCACTGCCGCCGCAAGCGTCACCGAGGCAGAGGAAATAACGGTAAATGCCGCACCGTCAGACACAGCAGAAGCCGGAGCACAGACCGACAAAGAGCAGACCTCTCAGTATTTCGGATAAAGGCCCCCGACTTCTGATTACATCTTTTAAACAAAAAGTCAGCTTAAAAATTGACATAAACTGTATAGACATAAAAAAAGTAATTATTATATAAAATCAAGTTGACAAAATCTCTTTCCCGTGATAAACTATTCGCAGTTAAAGAAACTGTCCTGAACTGCCGACAGAACACAGAAATTTGCTGCGAAAATGCTTCAGGTGTTTTCGCTGTTGTTTTGTAATGAAGGCATCGGGATTTTTTTGAAAGGATAGAATTATGACAGGATCAATGAAAGCTCAGTTAATAGGTTTATCCGCGATGCCCGGTTTTGAAACCGGTGTCGGTACCTTATTCTCTGTTCTCGGCATTGATGAGAAGCTCAATGATTGCAAATATAGTGTTTTTCCCGGTTTTTGCGATGTGCATGTGCATTTTCGTGAGCCGGGTTTTTCTTATAAAGAGGACATAAAAAGCGGCAGTCTTTCAGCTTCCGCAGGCGGCTATACGGCAGTATGCACCATGCCGAATCTCTCCCCCGTTCCCGATACGGCGGAGAATCTTAAGATACAGACGGATGCAATAAAAGAAAAAGCGGTCATTGCCGTTTATCCGTATGCCTCCATCACAAAAGGACAAAAGGGCACGGAGCTTTCCGATATGGCCTCCTTATCCCCCGACTGCATAGCATTTTCCGATGACGGCAGAGGCGTACAGTCCGACGATATGATGAGAAGGGCAATGCTCGAAGCAAAGAGGCTGGGCAAAATAATAGCAGCTCACTGTGAGGTCAATGACCTGCTTGAGGGCGGCTATATTCATAAGGGCGAATACGCAAAGGCTCACGGACACAGAGGGATATGCTCCGAAAGTGAGTATCTTCAGATAAAAAGAGACCTTGAGCTCGTAAGAGAAACAGGCTGTAAATACCACGTGTGCCACATCTCCGCAAAGGAGAGCGTAGAGCTTATAAGACAGGCAAAAAAAGAAGGTCTGGATGTAAGCTGTGAAACAGGTCCCCACTATCTTGTAATGAACGATTCCTTCCTTCAGGAGGACGGCCGCTTCAAGATGAATCCCCCGCTTCGCGCGGAGGAGGACAGACTCGCACTCATTGAAGGAATAAAGGACGGAACTATCGATATGATAGCCACCGACCACGCACCTCACTCGGCAGAGGAAAAGTCAAAAGGACTTGAAGGCAGTGCCTTCGGTATAGTAGGACTTGAAACTGCATTTTCGGTAATGTATACGCATCTTGTAAAAAACGGTGTCATCACCCTCGAAAGACTTATTGAGCTTATGGCAATAAATCCGAGAAAGCGTTTTTCGATCCCCTTCGATAACAGCTTTACGGTATGGGAGCTTGATAAGGAATATACCGTAGATCCCGAAAGCTTCCTTTCAATGGGCAGAGCAACACCCTTCGCGGGAGAAAAGCTCCTCGGAAAATGCCTGCTCACGGTATATAACAACAAAATCGTATATAATCACATTGACATATAAGGAGAGAAAGTTATGGCTAAAAGAAAAGACATCAAAAAGATTATGATCATAGGCTCAGGCCCCATCGTCATCGGTCAGGCTGCCGAATTCGACTATGCGGGCACTCAGGCCTGCCTTGCTCTCAAGGAAGAAGGCTACGAGGTAGTTCTCTGCAACTCCAACCCCGCAACCATTATGACCGACACGACAATTGCAGATAAGGTCTATATGGAGCCTCTTACTCTTGAATACATAGCAAAGATACTCCGTTACGAGCGTCCCGATGCTATCGTTCCCGGCATCGGCGGTCAGACAGGACTTAATCTTGCAATGCAGCTTGAAAAGAAGGGCGTTCTCAAGGAATGCGGCGTTGAGCTTCTCGGAACAAGCAGCGAAAGCATCGAAAGAGCTGAGGACAGAGAGCTTTTCAAGGAGCTTTGCCAGTCGATCGGCGAGCCCACCATCCCCTCTGAAATAACCTACTCTCTTGAAGAAGCAAAGGAAGCAGCCGAAAGAATAGGCTATCCCGTTGTTCTTCGTCCCGCCTTCACTCTCGGCGGAACGGGCGGCGGCTTTGCATATAACGAGGAGGATCTTATCGACATCGGAACAAACGCATTCAAGCTCTCCCCCGTTCATCAGGTCCTTATAGAAAAGAGCGTAAAGGGCTACAAGGAAATCGAATTTGAGGTTATGCGTGACGGAAGCGACCACGCGATCACCATCTGCGGCATGGAAAATATCGATCCCGTCGGCGTTCACACAGGTGACTCTCTTGTTGTTGCTCCCATTCTCACTCTCAGCGAGCATGATCACAAGATGCTCAATGACAGTGCTATAAAAATCATCCGTGAGCTTAAGATAGAAGGCGGCTGTAATGTTCAGTTTGCTCTCAATCCCGATTCAAGCGAATACTACCTCATCGAGGTAAACCCCAGAGTTTCCCGTTCCTCCGCACTTGCTTCAAAGGCAAGCGGATATCCCATAGCAAGAGTTACCGCAAAGATCGCCGTGGGAATGACTCTTGAGGAAATTGAAATTGCAAACACAACAGCGGCATTCGAGCCCAGACTCGACTATATAGTAGCAAAGTTCCCCCGCTTCCCCTTCGACAAATTTGCAGGTGCTCCCAATACCCTCGGCACTCAGATGAAGGCTACGGGCGAGGTAATGGGCATAGGAACAACTCTTGAAGAGTGCCTTCTTAAATCCGTGCGCTCCCTTGAAACAGGCGTCTGTCACTTCCATCTTGCAAAATTTGACAGTATGTCAACAGAGGGAATATATGACTACATCAGGGAATTCAAGGATGACAATATCTTTGCCGTAGCAGAGCTTTTCAGAAGAGGCGAAACGGTAGTTAGCCTTCATAAGGCAACAGCCATCACGGCATATTTCCTTGAATCAATAAAGAAAATCGTTGATTTTGAAGCCCGCATCAAGGAAAACAAGGGCGATTTTGAAACACTGAAGGAAGCAAAAAAGATCGGCTTCTCCGATAAGATCATTGCAAGATTCTGGGGCATTCCCGAAACAGAGGTTTATGCAATGAGAAAGGCACACAACCTCTTCCCCGTATTCAAAATGGTAGACACCTGCCATACAAACGCATATATCCCCTATTTCTACTCCTCCTATTACGATGAAAATGCTTCAAGACTCACAGACAAGAAAAAGATTGTCGTTCTCGGCGCAGGTCCCATCCGTATCGGTCAGGGCGTTGAATTCGACTATTCCACCGTTCACGCCGTAACCACCATCAAAAAGTCAGGCTATGAAGCAATTATCATAAACAACAACCCCGAAACAGTTTCAACCGACTACACAACAGCAGACAAGCTCTACTTTGAGCCTCTTACAACAGAGGATGTTATGAACATCCTTGAGTTTGAAAAGCCCGAAGGCGTTATCGCCTCTCTCGGCGGTCAGACAGCCATCAATCTTGCAGAGCCCTTAAGAGAAAGAGGCATCAAGATAATCGGCACAGACTGCGATGCTATCGAAAAGGCAGAAAACAGAGACAGCTTTGAAAAGATACTCAAGGAGCTCAACATTCCCCAGCCCAAGGGCAAGGCTGTTACAAAGATCGAGGACGGCGTTGCCGCTGCTGCGGAAATCGGCTATCCCGTGCTTGTGCGTCCCTCCTTCGTTCTCGGCGGAAGAGCTATGCAGATAGTTGCAAACGAGGAGCAGCTCAGACACTATCTTAAGACAGCAGTTGAGATCGATGAGGACAAGCCCGTTCTTGTTGATAAATACATTCAGGGTAAAGAGGTCGAGGTCGATGCAATCTGCGACGGTATCGATGTATTCGTTCCCGGCATTATGGAGCTTATCGAAAGAACAGGTATCCATTCAGGTGACTCAATAAGCGTTTATCCCACCTTCTCCGTTTCCGACAAGGTCAAGGGCACAATACTTCAGTATGCAAAGAAGCTCGGTCTCGGAATCGGCATCGTAGGTCTTTATAACATTCAGTTCATCGTTGATGACAACGACGATGTGTATATCATCGAGGTAAATCCCCGTTCCTCCCGTACAGTTCCCTTCCTTTCAAAGGCTACAGGCTACTCACTTGCAGATATCGCAACTGAAGTAATTATGGGCAAGACTCTCAAGGAGCAGGGCATATTCAGTATCTATCCCGACGAAAAGAAGAGATGGTATGTAAAGGTTCCCGTATTCTCCTTCTCAAAGATAAGAGGTCTTGACGCCTACCTTTCTCCCGAAATGAAGTCTACAGGCGAAGCCATCGGTTATGACGATAAGCTCAACCGTGCTCTTTACAAGGCTCTGCAGGCAGGCGGAACAAAGCTTCAGAACTACGGCACCGTATTTGCTACCATTGCGGATAAGGACAAGGAGGAGGCACTTCCTCTTATCAGACGCTTCTATAATCTCGGCTTCAATATTGAAGCAACAGAGGGTACTGCAAACTTCCTTAAGGCTCACGGCATAAGAACTCACGTTCACAAGAAGATAAGCGAGGGCAGCACCGAGATAATAGATGCTATCCGTCAGGGACACATCGCTTACGTTATCAATACAAGAGACATCGGCTCATCAGGTCCTATGAGCGACGGCCACGAGATAAGAAGATATGCAACAGACAACAACATCACACTCTTCACTGCTCTTGACACAGTAAGAGTTCTCCTCGATGTACTTGAAGAGACAACACTTTGCATATCCACTATAGATGCTTAAAAGGTGAAACACCGATGAAACAGAGCTTATTCACAATAAAAGAAAACCGCCCTCTCACAAAAGACGTATACCTTATGCGTCTTGAGGGCGATACCTCAGATATAACCGCCCCCGGTCAGTTTGTAAACATAAAGCTCAGCGGTCTTTATCTCAGACGCCCCATCTCGGTAAATGATGTTGAGGGAAATATACTTACGATAATTTATAAAGTCGTAGGCAAGGGCACCCAGCAGATGAAGGATATGAAGGAGGGAGTCCTTGATATTCTCACAGGTCTCGGAAACGGCTATGACACCTCACTTTCAGGCGAGAATGTGCTTTTAGTCGGCGGCGGCGTAGGAGTACCCCCTCTTTATATGCTTGCAAAAAAGCTGATTTCAGAGGGCAAAAAGGTCAGCGTTATCCTCGGCTTCAATACAGAAAGCGAGGTATTCTTTGAAAAAGAGTTTGCTTCTCTCGGCTGTGATGTGACAGTTACCACCGTAGACGGAAGCTCAGGCGTAAAGGGCTTTGTAACAAATGCCCTCGGAAATTATCCCGATGCTTCATATTTCTATACCTGCGGTCCCGAGCCTATGCTCAAGGCGCTTTATAACGCAACAGCTATAGAAGGACAGTTCAGCTTTGAAGAAAGAATGGGCTGCGGCTTCGGAGCCTGTATGGGTTGCTCCTGTAAAACTCTTTACGGAAACAAACGAATCTGTAAGGACGGTCCCGTTCTTAAGAAGGAGGAGATAATATGGGCAGATTAAGTGTTGATCTTTGCGGAATTACCCTTGATAACCCCGTTATCCCCGCAAGCGGAACCTTCGGCTACGGCTATGAATTTGCAGAGCTTTACGATATAAATGTTCTCGGCACCTTCTCATTCAAGGGAACAACAAGAGAGCCCCGCTTCGGCAATCCCACTCCGAGAATTGCAGAATGCACCGCAGGTATGATAAATGCCGTAGGTCTGCAGAATCCCGGCGTTGAAAAGGTAATAAGCGAAGAATTACCTAAGATGAGAAAGGTATTCAACAAAAAAGTAATGGCAAATGTCAGCGGCTTTTCTGTTGAGGATTATGCCTATACCTGCGAAAGGCTTGACAAATGCGAAGAGGTAGGTTGGCTTGAGGTCAACGTCAGCTGTCCCAATGTTCACGGCGGCGGAATGAGCTTCGGCACATCCCCCGAAGCAGCCAAAGAAGTCACAAAGGCAGTAAAGGCTGTGACAACAAAGCCCATCATCATAAAGCTTTCCCCCAATGTTACCGATATCGTAAGCATAGCAAAGGCCTGCGAGGATGCGGGAGCAGACGGAATAAGCCTTATAAACACACTTCTCGGAATGAGAATAGACCTTAAGACAAAAAAGCCCGTTATCGCGAATAAAATGGGCGGCTTTTCGGGAAGTGCCATCTTCCCCGTAGCAGTAAGAATGGTCTATCAGGTAGCAAATGCCGTTAATATCCCCGTTGTGGGCATGGGCGGTGTTTCAAGCGCAGAAGATGTTATCGAAATGATGCTTGCAGGTGCTACGGCTGTTGAGATCGGTGCTCAGAATCTCATTGATCCCTTCTCATCAAGAGATATCATCAACGCACTTCCCGAGGTAATGGATAAATACAGAATAAATACATTGAGTGAAATAATAGGAGGAGCAAAATAATGGGTAAGGATGTAATTGTTGCCTGCGATTTTCCCACAAAAGAAAAGGTTATGAATTTCCTTGATCTCTTCAAGGAGGAAAAGCCCTTTGTAAAGATCGGAATGGAGCTGTTCTACGGAGCAGGCCCCGAGATAGTAAAAGAAATCAAGGCAAGAGGTCATAAGATATTCCTTGATCTCAAGCTTCACGATATTCCAAACACCGTAAAAAGCGCAATGGCTGTTTTATCAGGTCTTGATGTTGATATGACAAATCTTCACGCATCAGGCACGGTAAGAATGATGGAGGCAGCTCTTGAAGGACTTACCCGTCCCGACGGAACAAGACCTATTCTTATTGCCGTAACACAGCTTACCTCCACCGATCAGGAGGCTATGGAAAACGACCTTCTTATAAAAGAGCCTATCGACAAGGTAGTTATGCACTATGCAGAAAATGCAAAGAAGGCAGGTCTTGACGGTGTTGTATGCTCTCCCCTTGAGGCAGAAAAGGTTCACACGGTATGCGGCAAGGATTTCGTAACAGTAACTCCCGGCGTGCGCTTTGCTGACGGAGATATCGGAGATCAGAAGAGAGTTATGACTCCCGCTCAGGCAAAGCTTATAGGCTCCGACTATATAGTTGTAGGCAGACCTATCACAGCCGCCGAGGATCCCGTAGCAGCTTACCGCCGCTGCGTAAATGAATTTGTAGATTGAGAGGTAATATAAAATGGAAGGCTATAAGAGAGAATTTATACAGTTTCTTGAAGGTGCAGGCGTTCTTAAATTCGGTGATTTCACCGCAAAGAGCGGAAGAAAGATACCCTATTTCATAAACGCAGGCGATATAAAGACCGGCGATCAGATATCAAAGCTCGGTGAATTCTACGCAAAGGCTTACTTTGAAAAGGTAGGCAACAAAAAGACAGTTCTCTACGGTCCCGCATATAAGGGTATTCCGATCGCTGTTTCCGTTGCAGTTGCTCTTTCAAAGGAAGGACTTGATGTTCCCTTCTTCTTTAACAGAAAGGAAGAAAAAGATCACGGCGAGGGCGGAGTTTTTGTAGGATACAAGCCAACTGAAGGCGAAGAGATCGTTATCGTTGAGGATGTTATCACCGCAGGCACCGCTATCAGAGAGAGCATGTCCATCCTTTCCTCTCTTAAGGGCACAAAGGTTGCCGCAACCTTCGTCATGGTTGACAGAAAGGAAAAGGGACAGACAGAAAAATCAGCAATGGCAGAGGTGGGAGAGAAATTCGGCTTCCCCGTATATTCCGTTGTTGATGTATATGATATTATCGAATATCTTGAGGAAAATCCCGCAAACCAAGAAAATGTTGACCGCATAAAGGCTTATCTTGAAATAAACGGAGCAAAGGCATAAGGAAAGGAGACAGCACAATGAGAAGTCTCATCAGCATTTTTGATCTCTCCGTGCCCGAAATCGACGGACTTATAAAAACTGCGGAGGATATCATAGAAAATCCCGATAAATATGCAGAAAAATGCAAGAGAAAAAAGCTTGCAACCCTCTTCTATGAGCCTTCGACAAGAACAAGGCTCAGCTTTGAGGCCGCAATGCTTGAATTGGGCGGCTCGGTACTCGGCTTTTCAGAGGCTAACAGCTCTTCTGCCGCAAAGGGCGAAAGCGTTGCCGATACGGCAAAGGTAATAAGCTGTTATGCAGATATAATCGCCATGCGCCATCCTAAGGAGGGTGCTCCTCAGGTTGCAGCCGAAAATGCGGATATTCCCGTTATCAATGCAGGTGACGGCGGTCACAATCATCCCACACAGACACTTACTGACCTTCTCACGATACACCGTGAAAAAGGAAGACTCGGCGGTTTTACAATAGGCTTTTGCGGAGATCTGCGTTACGGAAGGACCGTGCATTCCCTTATTGAAGCACTTTCCCGATATGAGAATATAAATGTTATCCTCATCTCCCCCACGGAGCTTCGCCTGCCCTCAAACTTAAAGAAGAAATACCTTACAGAGGGCAGCTACAGAGAAACAAAGAGCCTTGAGGAGGCACTTCCCGAGCTTGACATTCTTTATATGACAAGAATTCAGCAGGAAAGATTCTCTGATTTTGACGAATATCTCAAGCTCAAGGATTCCTACTGCCTCAACACGGAAAAGCTCAACGCGGCAAAGAAGGAGCTTACTATAATGCATCCTCTTCCCCGTGTAAACGAGATCAGCGTAGGCGTTGACAAGGATCCCAGAGCCTGCTACTTCAAGCAGGCACTCAACGGAAAATACATAAGAATGGCACTCATTCTGAAATTGCTCGAGGAAGCTGAGAATGACAGAGAATATCACCCTGCCGCAGACTTTATCATCGACAATTTGCTCACCTGTGATAACAGCAAATGTATCACCTCGATAGAGCAGGAGATTCAGCATAAATTCCGTCTCACGGATGCCGAAAACGGTGTCTACAGATGCGTTTACTGCGAAAGACAAAGCAAGAAAAATTAACTTAATACCCTTAACTGTGCCTTGACTTAAGTATTATTTTATGTTAAAATCAACATAAAGAAATTCCCCTGCTACTGACGGATTTTTGTGGAGCACCACAGTGGAGCAGGGAAAAAAGATCAAGCCGACCGTCTGGGCACATTTACCTGAAGTAAGTGTGCCCTTTTGTTTTTTGTTTCAAGGAGGTAATAAAATGAAAAAAATCGGCATCGTAATGGGAAGCGACAGCGATCTCCCTATCATCAAAAAGGCTACCGACACATTAAAAGAGCTGGATATACCCTTTGAGGTGCATATCTATTCCGCACACCGTACTCCCGAGGAAGCACGCGATTTCGCTTCCAATGCAAGAGAAAACGGCTTCGGAGCAATAATCGCGGCAGCAGGAATGGCAGCCCACCTTGCAGGCGCAATTGCTGCAAATACTACTCTTCCCGTTATAGGCATTCCCTGTAAGTCCTCCGTGCTTGACGGAATGGATGCTCTTCTTTCAACAGTAATGATGCCTTCCGGAATTCCCGTTGCAACAGTAGCAATTAACGGCGGTGCAAACGCCGCTCTCTTAGCTGCTCAGATGCTTGCAATAGAGGACAAGGAACTTGCGAAAAAGCTTGACGGAAAAAGAAAAGCTGCTGCAAAGGTAGTTCTCGAAAAAGACAAAAATGTTCTTTCTCAGCTTTAATTAAAAAAATCACGCAGAAAAAAGGAGGAAGAAATATGGGCGGATTTTTCGGTGCCGCTTGCAAAAGCGATGCAATGAGTGATGTTTTCTTCGGAACAGACTATCATTCACATCTGGGCACAAAAAGTGCAGGCATGGCGGCATATGACAAAAAAATCGGTTTACAGAGAGTTATTCACAATATAAGAAACTCTCCTTTCAGAACAAAATTTGAGGATATATTCGATGAGATGGAAGGCTCCTCGGCAATCGGCTGTATCAATGACAGCGAGCCTCAGCCTCTTCTTATCCGTTCAAACCTCGGCACATATGCGATCTGCATTATCGGAATAATAAACAATGCAGATGCTCTCATAAAACAGTATCTTACATTCTCAAGCGGTCACTTCGGAGCTATGACGGGCGGTGCTGTGAATTCCACAGAACTTGTAGCAGCTCTTATAAATCAGAAAAGTAATTTCGTTGAAGGCATTACCTTCGCTCAGAATTCAATAGAGGGCACCGCAAATATCCTTATTCTCAAGGACGACGGAGCTATCATTGCGGCAAGAGATAAGATGGGAAGAATTCCCGTTATTCTCGGTAAAAGCGAGGACGGCTACTGTGCCGCCTTTGAGTCCTTTGCTTATAAAAAGCTCGGATATTCTGACTTCAGAGAATTAGGTCCCGGTGAGATAGTTGAAATCACTCCCGAAAAGGTCACAACACTCAGCGCGCCGAGAAAGGAAATGAGGATATGCTCATTCCTCTGGACCTATTACGGCTATTCCACCTCCACCTATGAAGGAATAAATGTTGAGATGATGCGCTATAAAAACGGTGAGATACTTGCAAGAAACGATAAAGAGAACGATCTTTGCAAGGATATAGACTATGTAGGCGGCGTTCCCGATTCAGGCACACCTCACGCAATCGGCTATGCAAATAAAAGCCATATCCCCTTTGCAAGACCGTTTATAAAATATACTCCTACCTGGCCCAGAAGCTTTACCCCCTCAAACCAGAAGGAAAGAAACCGTATAGCAAAAATGAAGCAGATCCCCGTGCACGATCTTATAGAGGAAAAGAATCTGCTTTTTGTTGACGATTCGATAGTAAGAGGAACTCAGCTTCGTGAGACCGTTGATTTCCTTTATGATAACGGAGCAAAATCCGTTCATATGCGTTCAGCCTGTCCCCCTATTATGTACGGCTGTAAATTCCTTAATTTCTCAAGAGCCACAAACGATATGGAGCTTATAACAAGAACTACCATATTCGAGCTTGAGGGAGAAGAGGGCTTCAAATATCTTGAAGAATACGCCGATCCTACAACCGAAAGAGGAAAAAAATTAAGACAGACCATCAGCACCAAACTTCACTTTGCCTCTCTGGAATTCCAGACGCTTGAAGGACTTATTGAAGCTATAGGTATTCCGGCAGATAAGTTATGCACATACTGTTGGAACGGAAAAGAATAAAGAAACAGGAGAAAATAAAATGGATCACAAGAATTCCTTTTCTGCAAGCTATGCAGCTGCAGGTGTAGATATCACTGCCGGTTACAAATCGGTTGAGCTTATGAAAAAGCACGTAGCAAGAACCCGTAACGAGGGCTGTATTGACGAGGTAGGCGGCTTCGGCGGCTGCTTCGATCTCAGCTGTATCGCAGGTATGGAGCATCCCGTTACCGTTTCGGGAACTGACGGCTGCGGCACAAAGGTAAAATTAGCTATTCTTATGGATAAGCACGACACCATCGGCATTGATGCAGTTGCAATGTGCGTAAATGACATCATCTGCGTAGGCGCAAAGCCCTTATTCTTCCTTGATTATATCGCCTGCGGCAAGAATGTTCCCGAAAAAATTGCCGAAATCGTCGGCGGTGTTGCAGAGGGCTGTGTTCAGTCAGGTGCCGCACTTATCGGCGGAGAAACGGCTGAGCATCCCGGACTTATGCCCGAGGAGGATTATGACCTCGCAGGCTTCGCAGTAGGTGTTGTAGACAAGCCTAAGATGATAGACAACAGCAAAATGGCTGCAGGAGATGTTGTTATCGCTCTTCCTTCAACGGGTATTCATTCCAACGGCTTCAGCCTCTGCCGTAAGGTATTTGATATCGACAACAACAATCCCGAGCTTTATGTTCCCAGAGAAGAGCTTGGCGGAAAGAGCATTGCCGAGGCACTTCTCGTTCCCACAAAGATTTATGTAAAGCCCGTTCTCGCACTTATCGAAAAGGTAAATGTTAAGGGCATTTCCCATATTACCGGCGGCGGCTTCTATGAAAATATACCGCGTTCTATCCCCGACGGTCTTTGCGCAAAGATCGACAAAGCCGCTGTAAAGGTGCTTCCCATCTTTGATGTAATTGCAAAATGGGGCAACATTCCCGAAAGAGATATGTATAACACATATAATATGGGTGTCGGCATGAGCATTGTTGTACCTGCTGATGAAGTTGAGACTTCCCTTTCGGTTCTCAAGGAAAACGGCATCGACGCCTATGTTATCGGTGAGATCATCGAGGGCGAAGAGAAGGTGCTTTTATAATGAGTAAGAGAATTGCAGTTCTTGTATCAGGAGGCGGAACAAATCTTCAGGCTCTTATTGATGCAGAAAAAAGAGGAGAGCTCGGTAACGGTAAAATAACCTGCGTTATTTCATCAAAAAAGGATGCCTATGCCCTCCTGAGAGCAGAAGAAAACGGAATAAAAACAAGAACGCTCATAAGAAAGGACTATGCCGATATTTCTTCATACAGCATAGCAATGAGAGATATTCTTCTTGAAGAAAAAGCAGACTTAATAGTATATGCAGGCTTTATGACAATACTTGACGAAAATGTCTGTGATACCTTCAGAAATAAAATGATAAATGTGCATCCCGCACTTATCCCCTCCTTCTGCGGCAAAGGCTATTACGGACTTCACGTTCACGAGGAGGCACTGAAAAAGGGTGTCAAGGTCTCAGGAGCTACGGTACATTTCGTAACGGCTGAATGCGATGCAGGTCCCATAATCCTCCAGAAGGCAGTTGAGGTTATGGAGGATGACACACCCGAAGCATTACAGAAAAGAATAATGGAGCAGGCAGAGTGGAAGATACTTCCGAAGGCCGTTCAGCTTTTCTGCGATGACAGAATTACAGTAGAAAACAATAAAACCTATATAAAATAACGGAGGATCTTTCAAATGGAAATAAAGACACTTGAAAATGAGCTTAATTCACTCCCTTATCACGGAAGAGGAATAATCATCGGAAAGAGCGCTGACGGCAAGAAGGCTGTTACCGCATATTTTATTATGGGCAGAAGCGTCAACAGCCGTAACAGAGTTTTTGTTGCCGAAGGAGAGGCAATGAGAACAAAGGCATTTGACGAATCAAAAATGACCGATCCCCATCTTATAATTTATTATCCCGTAAGAGTTTTAGGTAATAAAACCATCGTTACAAACGGTGATCAGACAGATACCATATATGAGCTTATGGATAAGCAGATGACCTTTGAGCAGGCTCTTCGCACCCGTGAATTCGAGGATGATGCACCCAATTACACACCCCGTATTTCAGGAATCATTCACCACGAAAAGGGCGAGATGAACTTTGCTATGTCCATTCTCAAGTCAGCAGACGGAGACGGAAGCTCCTGTCAGAGATATACATTTGCTTATAATGATCCTCTTGCAGGTAAGGCAAAGTTTATCCATACATATAAATGTGACGGAAATCCCCTTCCCAGCTTTGAAGGAGAGCCCAAAACACTTGAGCTTCCCGACACAGACATTGACACACTTACTGACATCATCTGGACAAACCTCAATGAGGACAACAAGGTATCTCTTTTCGTAAGATATATTGACCTTGTCAGCGGAGAGACAGAAACCAGAATAGTAAATAAAAACGTATAAGGAGATCTGAAATGAAAGAGTTTGAACTTAAATACGGCTGCAACCCCAATCAGAAGCCTTCAAAAATTTTTATGGATAACGGAAACGACCTTCCTATTGAAATTTTAAGCGGCAGACCCGGATATATCAATTTCCTTGATGCCTTCAATTCCTGGCAGCTTGTAAAGGAGCTCAAGGAGGCAACCGGTCTTCCTGCGGTAACATCCTTCAAGCATGTAAGCCCCACATCCGCCGCTGTCGGAATAAAGCTTTCCGATACTCTCAAAAAGGCCTGCTTTGTTGATGATATTGAAGGCCTTGATGAAAGTCCCCTTGCCTGTGCATACGCAAGAGCAAGAGGCACAGACAGAATGTGCTCCTTCGGTGACTGGGTAGCTCTTTCCGATGTCTGCGATGTTACAACTGCTCTTCTTATAAAGAGAGAGGTTTCCGACGGTGTTATCGCTCCCGGCTATGAGCCCGAAGCACTTGAGATATTAAGATCCAAGAGAAAGGGCAACTACAATATAGTAAAGATCGATCCCGACTATGTACCCGAGGAAATCGAAAGAAAGCATGTTTTCGGTATCACCTTCGAGCAGGGCAGAAACAATTATAAGATAGATGCATCTCTTCTTAATAATATCGTAACTGCAAATAAGGATATTCCCGAGGCAGCCGCAAGAGATCTTGTTATTTCTCTTATTACTCTTAAATATACACAGTCAAATTCCGTCTGCTATGCTTTTGACGGTCAGGCAATAGGTGTAGGTGCAGGTCAGCAGTCAAGAATTCACTGCACACGTCTTGCAGGCACGAAGGCCGACACATGGTTTTTGCGTCAGCACGAAAAGGTACTGAACCTCCCCTTCAAACCTGAGATCGGCAGACCTGACCGCGATAACGTAATTGACGGCTATATCAATAAAAATGAAGAGGATGTCTGTGCAGACGGCAACTGGCAGAAATACTTTACCTCTCAGCCCGAGCCCTTTACCGAAGAAGAAATGAGAGCCTTCCTTGACTCCCGCGACGGTGTTGCTTTAGGCTCCGATGCCTTCTTCCCCTTCTCAGATAACATTGAAAGAGCAAAAAAGAGCGGTGTAAAGTATGTAGTACAGCCCGGTGGCTCCATCCGTGACGATCTTGTTATCGAATGTGCCGACAAATACGGTATGGCTATGGCATTCACCGGAATGCGTTTATTCCACCATTAATTAACGGAGATCAAAAATGAAAATAATGGTTGTAGGCGGTGGCGGAAGAGAACACGCCATCATAAAAAAAATCAAAGAGAATCCCGATGTGACCGAGATTTTTGCACTTCCCGGAAACGGCGGTATTGCAAAGGATGCTACCTGCATCAATATAGGAGCTACCGATATTAAGGCTATAGCTGAATTTGCCAAGGAAAACGGCATCGATTATGCTGTTGTTGCTCCCGATGATCCTCTGGTGCTCGGCTGTGTTGACGAGCTTCAGGCACTGGGCATTCCATGCTTTGGTCCCAATGCTGCTGCGGCAATAATCGAGGGAAGCAAGGTATTTTCCAAAAACCTTATGAAAAAATACAATATCCCCACAGCAAAATATGAGGTCTTCAGCGATATGGAGAAGGCACTCGCCTATCTTGACACAGCTCCCATTCCCACAGTTATCAAGGCTGACGGACTTGCTCTCGGCAAGGGTGTTATCATTGCCTTTACTCTTGAAGAGGCAAAGGCAGCGGTAAGATCTATGATGCTTGATAAGGCATTCGGAAAAAGCGGTGACAATATAGTTATCGAGGAATTCCTTGAGGGTCCCGAGGTATCCGTGCTTGCCTTTACCGACGGAAAAACCGTTGCTCCTATGGTATCTTCTATGGATCACAAGAGAGCAGGCGACGGTGATACCGGTCTTAATACAGGCGGTATGGGCACAATTGCCCCCAATCCCTACTATACAGAGGATGTTGCAAAGAGATGCATGGAGGAGATATTCCTTCCCACCATCAAGGCCATGAATAATGAAGGCAGAACCTTCAAGGGCTGTCTTTATTTCGGACTTATGATAACCAAGGACGGTCCTAAGGTCATCGAATATAACTGCCGCTTCGGTGATCCCGAGACTCAGGTAGTGCTTCCCCTTCTTGAAAGCGACCTTCTCACAATAATGAAGGCTGTCACGGAAGAAAAGCTTTCCGAAACAGAGGTTAAATTCTCTGACAAAAGTGCCTGCTGTGTAATTACAGCATCAAAGGGCTACCCTTCAGCATATGAAAAAGGCTTCCCTATCACATTTACGGATGAAGCACTTGAGGCTACCTTTGTAGCAGGTGCTAAGCAGGAAAACGGAAGGCTTGTTACCTGGGGCGGTAGAGTTACAGGCACGACTGCTGTTGCTGATTCTCTTGAAGAAGCAATAAAGGAGGCTTACCGTCTTTCCGACGGTGTATGCTTTGAAGGTGCTTACCGCAGATCAGATATCGGCAAGAGAGCCCTTCAGGCTAAATGATAATGGAGGAAGTAATTTATGGTTTATCGTATATTTGTAGAAAAGAAGGCGGGACTTGATAACGAAGCAAAGGGACTTCTGGGTGAAGCAAAAAACCTGCTCGGTATTGAAAGCTTAGAGGATATCCGTCTTTTTAACCGCTACGATGCAGAAAATATATCAGAGGAATTATTTGATTACGCTGTAAAAACTGTTTTCTCAGAGCCTCAGCTTGATAATGCTACCGACTCTGTTGAGATCGGTAATGCATATGTTTTTGCAGTTGAAGCTCTCCCCGGTCAGTTCGATCAGAGAGCAGACTCTGCGGCACAGTGTATTCAGATCATCTCTCAGGGCGAGCGTCCTCTTATCCGCACGGCAAAGGTATATGCACTTTTCGGAAATCTCAGCGAAAAGGATATCGAGGCCTTCAAGCATCACGTTATAAATGCAGTTGAAAGCCGTGAGGCAGCTCTCGAAAAGCCCGAAACACTCACTATAAACTATGCCGCTCCCGAAAAGGTCGACACAGTAACAGGCTTTATCGCAATGGATGAAAAGGCTCTTTCCGAGCTTCTTGACGAAAAGGGACTTGCTATGGACCTTGACGATCTCAAGTTCCTGCAGGCATACTTCAGAGATACAGAGCGCAGAGATCCCACAATTACAGAGATCCGTGTTGTTGACACCTATTGGTCTGACCATTGCCGTCACACTACCTTCTCTACACATATTGACAATGTCCGCATTGACGATCCCGCTGTTGCCGAGGCTTATAAGCGTTATCTTGCCGCAAGAACTGAGGTATACGGCGAGGAAAAGGCGGCAAAGCGCCCTCAGACTCTTATGGATATTGCCACCATCGGCACAAAAACTCTCAAAAAGCGCGGTCTTCTTCCCGAGCTTGACGAGAGTGAAGAGATCAATGCCTGCTCAATTCATGTTACGGCTACCGTAAACGGTGAGGATCAGGACTGGCTTTTGATGTTCAAGAACGAAACTCACAACCATCCCACAGAAATTGAGCCCTTCGGCGGTGCAGCTACCTGTATCGGCGGATGTATCCGAGATCCTCTTTCAGGCCGTGCCTATGTTCATCAGGCTATGCGTGTAACAGGTGCAGGCGACCCCAGAAAAACTATTGCAGAAACCCTATCGGGAAAGCTTCCTCAGAGAAAGATATGTCAGACAGCTGCGGCAGGCTATTCCTCCTACGGTAATCAGATAGGTCTTGCAACAGGACATGTTGCAGAGATATACCACGAGGGCTTTGTTGCAAAGCGTCTTGAGTGCGGTGCCGTTGTTGCCGCCGCTCCCGCTTATAATGTACGCCGTGAGCGTCCCGAGCCCGGTGACATAATCGTGCTTCTCGGCGGACGCACGGGCCGTGACGGTATCGGCGGTGCTACAGGCTCATCAAAGAGCCATAATATGAAATCTCTTACCACTATGGCATCAGAGGTTCAGAAGGGTAACGCACCCGAGGAAAGAAAGATACAGAGACTTTTCAGAAATTCCGAGGTCACCCGTCTTATAAAGCGCTGTAATGACTTTGGTGCAGGCGGTGTATCCGTTGCTATCGGTGAGCTTGCTCCCGGTCTTCAGATCGACCTTGATGCAGTTCGTAAAAAGTATGAAGGTCTTGACGGCACGGAAATTGCTATTTCCGAATCTCAGGAGCGTATGGCTGTTGTCGTAGCCGCTGAGGATGCTGATAAATTTATAGAATATGCCGAAAAGGAAAACCTTGAAGCCTACCGCGTTGCAGTCGTAACAAAGGAAGAGCGTATGGTTATGAAATGGAAGGGCAATGTAATTGCCGACCTCAGCCGCGAATTCCTTGACACAAACGGTGCTGTGAAACACGCCGATGTTGCTGTAACAAAGAAGGATCTTTCCGTTTTAAGTAAGGCTATATTCGGCTCATTGAAGGAAATGGCTTCCGATCTTCGTACAGCAAGCAGAAGAGGTCTTGTTGAACGCTTTGACTCAACTATCGGTGCCGGCAGTATCACAATGCCCTACGGCGGAAAGCGTCAGCGTACACCCGCTCAGTCTATGGCTGCAGTATTACCCGTTCTTCCCGGTCAGGAAACAGATGCCGCAAGCGTATTCAGCTGGGGCTGTGATCCCGATCACCTTTCCGTTGATCCCTATACAGGTGCACACGCATCAATATATAATTCTGTGGCAAAGCTTGTTGCCGCAGGCTGCGATTACAAAAAAGCATATCTTACTCTTCAGGAGTTCTTTGAAAAGCTCAAGACAGAGCCCGAGCGTTGGGGCAAGCCCTTTGCCGCTCTCTTAGGTGCTCTTGATGCTCAGCTTGAATTAGGCGCTGCCGCAATCGGCGGTAAGGACTCAATGTCAGGAAGCTTCCTTGACAAGGATGTTCCTCCCACGCTTATCTCCTTTGCTATTGCTCCCATTAAAAAGCAGGATGTTATCACTCCCGAATTCAAAAATGCAGGAGATCCCGTATATGTATTCGGCTCCAAGGATGAAAGCGCCGAAAGCCTTAAATCTACCTGGGAAGCATTCCACGAGCTTTGCAGATCCGGCAAGGTAAAGGCATCCTGGGCAGTTGAACACGGCATTGCTGAAGCTGTTATGAATATGTCCTTCGGTAACAATATCGGCTTTACCGCTTCAAAGGATCTTAAGGAAAACTGGCATCTCGGTATGTGGGGCTTCATTGTTGCCGAGCTTACAGAGGATGTAGATATTCCCGGTGTAATGAAGATAGGTACTACATCTGAAGATGCAGTTATCGATCTTATAGGCGATAAGGCTGATATCGATGAGCTTTATAAACTGAACTGTGCTACACTTGAGGATGTATATCCCACCAAGGCAAAAGCCGATAAGAGCGTAATTCCCACCTACTCCTATGAAGGAAAGTGCAGTGCTTCTCCCAAGAATAAGGTTGCCCGTCCCAAGGTGCTTATCCCCGTATTCCCCGGCACAAACTGCGAATACGATTCAGCAAGAGCAGTTGAAAAGGCAGGCGGCGAAGCAGAGATATTTGTAATCAGAAACCTTACCGCAGAGGATGTAGCAAAGAGCGTTGAAAGCTTCTCGGCAAAAGTCAGAGAAAGCCAGATAATCTTCATCCCCGGAGGCTTCTCAGGCGGTGACGAGCCCGACGGCTCAGCAAAGTTCATTACGGCATTTTTCCGTAATCCCAAGGTAAAGGAAGCTGTGACCGATCTTCTTGACAACCGTGACGGTCTTATGTGCGGTATCTGTAACGGCTTCCAGGCTCTTATCAAGCTCGGTCTTGTTCCCTACGGAAAGATCATTGATACTGATGAAGCCTGCCCCACTCTTACCTTCAATAATATTAACCGTCATCAGAGCAGAATAGTTCACACCCGCATCGCATCCGTAAAATCTCCCTGGCTCAACCTTATGAATGTGGGCGATATAGTTAATGTTCCTATTTCTCACGGTGAAGGTAAATTCCTTGCTTCTAAGGAGCTTATAGAAAAGCTGGCAGAAAACGGACAGATCGCAACTCAGTATGTTGATCTTGAAGGCAATGCAACAAGCGATATCGACTTTAACCCCAACGGCTCAATTTGTGCGGTTGAAGGTATCACCTCCCCCGACGGCAGAGTCTTCGGCAAGATGGGACATTCGGAAAGAATCGGCGACGGTCTTTATAAGAATGTACCCGGTGAATATGATATAAAGATGTTCAAGGCTGCAATCGAGTATTTTAAATAATTACAAGGAAAAGACATCCTTGCATTTTCCTACAAAATAAGGAGGAAATTATTATGGAATATAAGTCAGATATAGAAATTGCCCAGAGCTGTAATATGCTTCACATAAGAGAGGTTGCGGCTGCTGCCGATGTTGACGAAAAATATATTGAGCAGTACGGCAATTATAAGGCAAAAATTGATCCTGCACTTATCAGAGAATCAGACAAAAAGGACGGTAAGCTCATTCTTGTTACCGCCATCACTCCCACTCCGGCAGGAGAAGGCAAAACAACCACTACAATAGGACTTGCAGACGGACTTAAAAGAATCGGCAAGAATGTAACGGTTGCTCTTCGCGAGCCCTCCCTCGGCCCCGTTTTCGGTGTCAAGGGCGGTGCCGCAGGCGGCGGCTATGCTCAGGTCGTTCCTATGGAGGATATAAACCTTCACTTTACGGGAGATTTCCACGCAATAGGTGCGGCAAACAACCTTCTTGCCGCAATGCTTGATAACCACATTCAGCAGGGCAATTCTCTCGGAATCGATGTAAGAAAGATCACCTGGAAGCGCTGTGTCGATATGAATGACAGACAGCTTCGCTTTATCGTTGACGGTATGGGCGGCAAGGCAAACGGTGTCCCCAGAGAGGACGGCTTCGATATCACTGTTGCAAGTGAAATTATGGCAGTGCTGTGCCTTTCAAACTCAATTACAGAGCTTAAGGAAAAGCTTTCAAATATCATCGTCGGCTACACATATGACGATAAGCCCGTAACCTGCGGACAGCTTAATGCAGCAGGTGCAATGACTGCCCTTCTCAAGGATGCAATAAAGCCTAACCTTGTTCAGACTCTTGAAGGCACTCCCGCCTTTGTTCACGGCGGTCCCTTTGCAAATATTGCTCACGGCTGTAACTCAATTATGGCAACAAAGGTTGCTCTTAAGATGGGTGACTACACCGTAACAGAGGCAGGCTTCGGTGCTGACCTCGGTGCGGAAAAATTCCTCGACATCAAGTGCCGTATGGCAGGTCTTACCCCCGATGCGGTTGTAGTTGTTGCAACCGTAAGAGCGCTTAAGATGCACGGCGGTCTCCCCAAAACTGCACTTAATACAGAGGATCTCACTGCTCTCGAAAAGGGTATTCCAAATCTCTTAAGACACGTTTCCAATATCAAAAATGTTTACAAGCTCCCCTGCGTTGTTGCAGTTAACCGCTTCCCCACAGATACTGATAATGAAATTGATTTCATTATTGCAAAGTGCAAGGAGCTGGGTGTAAATACCGTGCTTTCAACCGTATGGGCAGAAGGCGGCAAGGGCGGAGAAGAGCTTGCTAAAGAGGTTGTTCGTCTTTGCGAAGAGGAGCAGGGTGATTTCACCTTCTCATATGATCTTGATATGAGCATCGAAGAAAAGATCAAAGCTATCGTAACAAAGGTTTACGGCGGTGACGGTATCAATATTTTACCCGCCGCAAAGAAGCAGATCGAACAGCTCACAGCTCTCGGCTTCGGAAATCTTCCCATCTGCGTTGCAAAAACACAGTATTCATTCTCTGACGATCCCACAAAGCTCGGTGCGCCCGAAGGCTTTACGGTAACTGTCAAGAATGTAAAAGTATCCGCAGGTGCAGGCTTCATCGTTGTTCTTACAGGTGACATCCTCACTATGCCCGGACTTCCGAAGGTCCCCGCAGCAGAAAAGATCGATGTTGACGAAAACGGCAAAATAACAGGACTCTTTTAATCAAAAAGGCTGAGCTCCTCCTGAGTTCAGCCTGATTTCTTGCATAATATTTTCAACATATCCGGCGTAATGCCGCGGTAATTTTTTCAAATGATACCTCTCAGAAAAAGCGTAGCGCTTGTTACATAATAGCAAGTAAAAGTAAGCATAAATGCTATTTATCATAAGGAGATGCATAAATATGGCAAAGCTTGAAAGAAGACTCAGCGGTGATTTTAATCAGATCCTCCAAAAGATAGAAAACGGAATTCTCAGCGGCAGTGTGTCCGCCACACTTGAGGATTCATCATATTTTCGCAGCGGTGAAGCAAAATGTGCCGTAAGGGTATTTGAAAGATATTCATATTTCGGAGGAAACCGCGTCAGCCTCAGCGTTACTCTTTTTCAGGAAAGCCTCAATGCTCCCGTATATCTTTCCGCTATCACTGCAGGCGGCAGTCAGGCAATGTTCTTCAAGATGAATACCGTAGGTGAGGAAGCCTTCCTGCAAAAGCTTGATGAACTGCTGTAAGCCGATCGCAACTGCATTTTCAGATAAATCCTTCTGATATTAATGCCTTTCAAAAAGAAGATTTTTTTTCCCTCTTCACGGAAAGTTGGGGAATCATATTACTCACTTTAATCATTTTGTGCTTCGCACTTGGGAACCCCCGGCGAGGGTTCCCAACGAAAAACAGTCCACCGGACTGTTTTTCTCCCCTCCTGCGCTATTGCA
>JAFSGH010000026.1 GCA_017440965.1 Clostridia bacterium
AAAAAAACAGACACTTTCAAGCTGAAAGTGTCATAGTGGGTTATATACTTCAAAGCAACCATGCAGAAAAACAAATTCTTTTTTCGGTATGTATGAGTGATATTGCAAATTAAAATTTGCAGTGATATTTTTGATAAATCAAAAGTGATATTGAAGCCTTACGGCTTCAGTGTTATTTTATTCGCATAAAACTGTCCGAAGGACAATAACACTGTGCAAAGCACAATAAAACTGCGAAGCAATATCACTCGCCGTATGGCGAATAAAACTGCCGAGTGTCCTTATGAACACTCGGCATAAGCTGAATAATTTTTCCTTTTTTCAGCTTATGGCTTCTGTTTACAAAAAATTATTTACAGTTTACAGCACTGCCTGTGGGAGCAATTGCGATATAAGTGGAGCCGACCTCCTGATTGAGTTTTGTGCCGTCAGCAAGAGTAAATGTAAAGGGATCGGTTTCATTTTCGTGAGTCCACTTAATGGGAACGATCTTTCCGCCGCAGGCGAAGTAACCGTCTCCGCCGCAATAAAGATCTGCAACATGGTAAACACCGTCATTGTGAGTAGGAGCAAGAATAATGATAACATTCTTAAATTCCTCTGCAGCATTGGTGTTTTCGTCAATCATTGCCTTTTTATACTGATAATAAGCGTAAGCATCAGTTTCGGGATTATACTTCATAGTTGAGCTCTTCTTATTGCCGTTAAGAGTGAAAACAATCTCAATCTCAGAAGCTGCTGTTCCGTTTTCAGGAGTTGCTTCATCAGCAAAGCTCATACCGTAATCCTTGTCAGCAATCGAAAGATTAAAGCCCTTGTCGCTTGCTGTCTTATAGAGATTGTCACCTGTTGCAAAGAGTGTATGCTCATAAGCATAGCCTTTTGCGGAACGGTCAGTATCTCTGAAGCCTATGGGTGCTTCTGCAAGGAAATTGTCTATGCCGGATTTTTTCATATCATCAAGCACAACACCGCTGGCATTTGCATGTATCATAACAGTATTATATGCAAGGGAAATATCTGTAAAATTGTATCTTGTAGAACGTATCGAGCCAATTGCAGGGACACCTTTTACATCAGAATACAGTGCAAGACCTCTTGTGCAGTAATCATTGATAAACAGTTCAAAGAAAATATCTGCATCATTTATACCTCTGTGAGGAAGAGCAGGGGAAACATTGTTGATTGAAACAGAAAATACTCTGCCGCTGTAGGGTTCAGAGAGCTTTTCGCCGTTAAGAGGATTTCTGTAGTATGTGCCGTCTGCAGAAGTTGTGATCTCCCCGCCGGCGGAATCAGTTGCATTTTCTTCATTCTTTTCTGCACCGCAGGAACACAACATAAGACAAAGAACTAAGATAATGGGTAAAAGTTTTTTCATTTTTTATTTCTCCTTCACTTCCGTTTTGCTATTATATATTAATTAAATAACAGCCTTTTCTACTTTTCCCTCTATGGAAGTACCGAGGAAGAGTCCTCCGTTCTTCTCAAAATATGAGGGCTCGCCCGTCACATAAAAACGGACCTCACCTTTTTTTCCTGACACATTCAGGAGATTGTCACCCTTCAGACGGTCATACAGTGCACCGAGAGAGCTTGTTCCGGAACAGACGATATTTATATCGGGAAAAAGCTCCTTCACGATCTCAAGCACTAACGGATAATGTGTACAGCCGAGCACAAGTGTATCTATTCCTTTTTCAATAAGAGGACAGATATAGCTGCTTAACGCATCAACAGTTTCCGTATCTGTTTTATTTATCTTTCCTGCCTCTATCAGCGGCACCAATGCAGGTGCGGCCTCAGAAAAGACCTGACAATCCGAAAGATAGCTTTTTACGGCTCTTTCATACGCTCCGCTTTTAACCGCGGTCGCAGTGGCAATTACACCTACTTTTTTATTTTTTGTAAGCCTTGCCGCTCTTTCGCTGGCAGGAGAGATAACTCCGACAACAGGGATATCAAAGCATTGCAGGATCTCTCTTCGTGAGGTGGCATCTGCCGTATTGCAGGCAATGGCTATTGCCTTGACACCCTTACTTAAAAGGAATTTTGTATTATTAAAGGCAAATTCGGTGATCTGCCCCGAGGTCTTATCTCCATAGGGAACATTCAGCGAATCGCCGAGATATATTATATTTTCATTCGGCATATTTTCCAGGACTGCCTTGACAACGGTAAGTCCGCCAAGACCTGAATCAAAGATGCCGATAGGCTTGTCGCTGAGAGCCAAAGATTTCACTCCTTAAAGAGAATTAACAAGGGATTTAAAATGCTCTCCTCTTTCTTCAAAGCAAGTATACTGATCGTATGAGCTTGTAGTGGGAGAAAGCAGAACAACATCTCCGGCTTCTGCTATTTTTACAGCTTCTTCGAGTGCTTCGGGAAGAGAATTCACAAGTATTCCCTCACCCTGAGTAAGCTCCGTGTGTATGCGTTCTCCGCATTCACCGTATGCTATCAGCCTTTTTACACCAACCAATAAGCTCTTCAGAGGTGACAGATCAAGTCCCTTTTCGTGACCGCCCGCAAGAAGTATAACGGGAGCGGAAAAAGCCTTAAGGGCTGTAACAGTAGCGTCAACATTTGTGCCCTTTGAGTCATTGTAGAAGCGAACACCGTCTTTTTCACGCACAAATTCAATTCTGTGCTCTACTCCGTTAAAGGAAGAAACGGCAGCTCTTATATTCTCTTTTGTTACACCGCATTTTAATGCAGCACCTACACCGACTAAGACATTCTGAACATTGTGTCTTCCGACAACCTTTATGTCACTTACAGGGAACAGCCTTTCACCCTCAAGGTAAACAAATTCACTGTCGGCAAAGAGATCTGCATTTTTATCAAAAAGGCTGTAGGTCAGCTTTTTACAGCAAATTTCGACCTCGTCTGTATACTCTTTTATAAGTGCATCGTCAAGATTATAAAGGAAGGTATCGTTATCCTTCATATTCTCATAGACACGAAGCTTTGAACGGTAGTATGCATCCTCGGTTCCCATAAAATCAAGATGATCTGCCGCAAGATTTATAATTACAGAGATCTCGGGACGGAAATTCACTATATCAACAAGCTGGAAATTAGATATTTCAAGCACGATATAGTAACCTTCATTATTTATAAGGTCATATTCCAGCACCATTTCACAAAGCGCAATACCTATATTTCCGCAAAGAAGAGTTTTTTCGGGATACTGCTTCTTAATTATTTCATATACAAGAGTTGAAGTGGTAGTCTTTCCGTTAGAGCCCGTAATTGCAATAAAATGCTGAGGTGCAGACACCATAAATGCCAGCTCAATTTCCGTTATCACGGAAATTCCTCTTTCACGAAGACGCTTTACAAACCACAGCTTACCGTTTATTCCCGGATTCTTTACGGCAAGATAAAAATCCTCTTCAAATATCTCTTCATTCTGATTAACAACACGAACTCCCATTTTCTGAAGCTCGGGAAGCTCCTTTATATCTGCAAGTGCCTTTGATTCGGAAACTGTTATAACCGCTCCCAGCTTATGAAGAAGCTTTACAGCGGCCATACCGCTCCTTGCAAGTCCTAAAACAAGCACTTTTTTACCAAAAAATTCTGACATATATCCTCCGACGAATAGTTTTCTATAAATATTATATTCGTCTGCAAATTTAATAATGATTAACTATATTATAAATCCCGCGCATATAAAAGTCAATGAAAACAAACTGTTAATAATATTTAATTTCAATTATACAAAAAGCACAAAAAAATCCCGACGCCTTGCGGCATCGGGACTGAAACAACCTTGGAAACAGATTATCTCTTGGAGAACTGAGGTGCACGACGAGCGCCCTTGAGTCCGTACTTCTTTCTTTCCTTCATTCTGGGGTCTCTTGTTAAGAAACCTGCCTTCTTGAGGATAGGACGAAGATTTTCATCATGCTGAAGGAGAGCTCTGGAAAGACCGTGACGGATAGCACCTGCCTGGCCTGTAACACCGCCGCCCTGAACCTTACAGATAACATCGAACTTTTCAGCTGTCTCTGTGAGAACGAGAGGCTGACGAACGATAAGCTTAAGAGTCTCAAGACCGAAATAGTTATCGATCTCTCTGTCATTGATTATGATCTTGCCTGTGCCGGGATATACACGAACACGAGCAACTGATTTCTTTCTTCTACCTGTGCCGTAGAAATAAGGATTTCCTTCGTACATTGTTTATTGCCTCCCTTTCTTAGAATTCTCTTGCAACGGGCTTCTGAGCAGCATGGGGATGCTCTGCGCCTGCGTATACATGTAAACGGTTATAAGCAGCTCTGCCGATAGAATTGGAAGCAAGCATACCCTTAACAGCCTTCTCTACGATAAAGCAGGGCTTGGACTTGATAAGTGTGCTGTACTTAACCTTCTTCATATTGCCGATATAACCTGTGTGATGATAATACATCTTCTGCTCAAGCTTCTTACCTGTAAGAACGATCTTGGAAGCGTTGATGATGATAACATTATCGCCGCAATCAACATGAGGTGTGAAAGTAACCTTATGCTTGCCGCGAAGAAGAACTGCAGCTTCTACAGCGAGTTTGCCGAGAGTCTTGCCTTCTGCATCAAGAACGTACCAATTGCGTTCAACATTCTGGGGATTAGCCATATAAGTTGACATAATTGAACCTCCGATAAATTTTTTCTAAAATCAACAGTGGTAATATTACCATAAGAAAATACCAAAGTCAACACTTTTTTAAATAAAATTAAATTACCAAGCCAATTGCTCGTATTTTCTCTGTTTTTCTCCGTTTTTCATATGATTTGCTCGTAAATGATTTCACAAAAAAACACAGAGATTTATTAAAAAGCATTCTACTTCACCCCCCCGTCCCCAATCCTGAGGGCGAAAAGGTGTTTTTTGCTTATAATAAGAAACAAAACCGCCGGGGATCTCTCCCCGACGGTCAGATTATTTATTCGGTCTCAGTTTACCAATGCATAACTCCGCAATCGCAATACTGCTTAATACCGAAGAGCTTTTGGAAGAATCGGATGATCTTCCAGAAGAAGCCGAGAATACCGTCCTTGTGGCAAAGATGGTCACAATTTTCATCTGCAGGCTCATCGGGCTCGTCGGGTGTATCGGGTGTGTCGGGCTCTGCAGGCTTTTCGTATTCATAACCGCAGCCGTTGTCGCACTTATAGTCACCGTCATCATCCTTGTGATTGAGTGCAGGAACGACCTCCTGAATGATCGTCATAGCATCACAGCGAGAACAATGCTGACCTGCTGTAAGACCTGTCTCTTCGCACTGGGGAGCAACTGCTTCGTCAATAATAATATCGTGATCAAGAGCTTCTTTTTCTGCATAAGTTGTGTAGTTACAAGCTGTGCAGTATTCGTAAGCATCCCAGCCGATATCCGTGCAAGTGGGAGCCTTTGCTTCAACCTGAACAAGAGTGTCCTTGTGATTGAGTGCAGGAACGACCTCCTGAATGATCGTCATAGCATCACAGCGAGAACAATGCTGTCCTGCTGTAAGACCTGTCTCTTCGCACGTGGGAGCAACTGCTTCGTCAATAATAATATCGTGATCAAGAGCTTCTTTTTCTGCATAGGTTGTGTAGTTACAAGCTGTGCAGTATTCGTAAGCATCCCAGCCGATCTCTGTGCAAGTGGGAGCTTTTGCTTCGACCTGAACAAGAGTATCCTTGTGATTGAGTGCAGGAACGACCTCCTGAGTAACCTTATAGTCACATCTTGTGCAATATTCACCCTCAGTAAGACCGGTATTTGCACAATCGGGAGCAACTGCTTCCTCAATAACTATATCGTGATTATCGGCATCAACCTCACCGTATTCACTTTCACAAACTGAGCAGTAAGCCTTACTGACGCATGTAGCCTCTATGTCGCTCTCCGAGCCGGTGGAGTGAGCGGGCTTTTCTGTGAAGACTGCAGAATCGTTGGTATAAATCATTACTGCATCATCTGCACATGAATTGTAGCCATAGTAAACGGACTCACCGCCGAGGACGGGATAATTGTCAGTACCGATGACCTGTCCCCAGACCTGTTCGGTCTGATCGCCCTGCAGCAAATATGCCACCTCGCCGCTCTTAAACTGATCGGTGGTCTTATCAAGAACATTGGTAGAAGTGCCCCTGTCAAAATCGATGGCATCGACGCTGCAAACCGTACTGTCGTAGTAGCTGTTGGTAACGGTGCCTTCATTGTAACCCACCACGCCGCCGACAGTATTGGGGGTGTTGGTGCTGCCGATGCTGTAGCAATTGGTGACAGCGCCATAATTGCCACCCACAACACCGCCGACATCATCGTTACCGCTGACGCTGCCGGTGTTATAGCAATTGGTGACGGTGCCGTCGTTATTGTTGTACCCCACCAAACCGCCGACACGTATAGTGCCAACGATGTTACCTGTGTTATAGAAGTCCGTGATGGGGCCATAATTGCAGGCCACCACGCCGCCGACATAAGATCCGCTGCCGCTGACGCTGCCGGTGTTATAGCAGTCCGTAGCAGTGCCATAATTGTAGCCTATCACGCCGCTGACATAGCGGCTACCGGTAACAGTGCCGGCGTTATAGCTACCCTCGACATTGCCGTGCATTTTGAAACCTACCACGCCACCGACATAATCTACGCTGCCGATGACAGTACCGGTGTTATAGCAGCCCTCAACAGTGCTGTTCATGATGTAGCCCGCTATGCCGCCGACATAACTACTGCCGCTGATATAGGAATCCGTCACACCGACATTCCTTACGGTGCCGCCGGATACAGCACCGAACAGGCCCACTTTGTTGGTTTCACTATCATTGAAGTACAGGCCGCTGACGGTAAAGCCCTTGCCATCGAAGGTGCCTGTGTAATTGTTATTGTATTTGCCGTTAGCGATGGGGGTCCATGCTCTGAAATCCGAGCCGTCACCGTTGAGTGCGCCGTCCGCAGTCAGCACATTTTCGTTGACCGTGATGTTGTCAGTCAGAACGCCGTTGATCGCGGTGTTACCGCCGATAACCTGTGCGGCAAACCAGTAGAGTTTACCGGCATTATCGATCTCGTAGTAGCCGTCGGAGTCCGAGTCATTAGCAGACTCATATACATTGCAGTTGGGGCAGAAGCCGTTTTCATATTCAACAGCTTCATCGTGGTTTGTCTTATCAGCTTCCCCGTAGCCTTCACCGCAGAAGCCGCAGAATGCCTTATTGGCACAAGTCGCTGTACCGCCGGTATGTGCTTCATTATCTACCTTATCACCGCAGACGGGGCAGACCTTATTATGGGTGCCGTCGCCGTTGTCGGTGTAGGTGTAACTATGCCTATGCGGTGACAGCTCCTTGAGAACGGGATAATAATCATCGCCCTGAACCCATAATGCGCCCAACTGAGTGGCGATGTTACCGCCCCTGAGGTCTTCAGCTGTTATCTTATATATCTCTACGTTTTCACTCTCGGAATTCAGAGGTGAATCGCTGTGTACAGCCTCAAGACCGTCGTCACCAAGGTAATAGCAATTCTTGATTGCATTAGCACTGCGAAGCGTGCCAAATGCGCCGAGAAATGCCTCGTCGGTCAGATTTTCACCACGTTCAAACTTACCTGCAAACAGGCAGTTTTCAATGGTAGTCTTTGCGTTTGTGTTGGAAAAGCTCAGGAATCCGCCCATATAAATGGTTGCGGTATCATTATAGTCACCTGCGTAATTTGTCTTTATTGTACCGTAGGCTCCGCAGTTACGGATAGTAACTTCACTTGAATTCTCCTGAATGCGTCCTATGAAGCCGCCTGCGCCGTTATCCACACGGTACTCGCCTGCATCAAAGGTGCCGTACCAAGCGCATTGTTCAATAAGGCTCTGATGGTTTGCATAACCCACAAAGCCGCCTATCTTACCAACACCGTGTGCCTTTACGGTAATATCTACATAAGAATTGATTTGCTGAATAATCGCACCGTTTCTTTCAAGGTCAGTTTCACCGTTGACACCGCAGACAGAGCCGATAACACCGCCGACATAATCGACCTCAGTGTTCACAACTACCTCACCGAAAATAGTGAAGCTCTTGACTGTACCGGTTCTGACTTCACCGAAGAAGCCAAGCCCTGCTCTGCCGCCTTCAACATAAAGACCCTTGATGGTGTAATTCTGTCCGTCAAAGATACCGCGGAAATTGTGGCTGTCCTCACCTGTGGAGCCGATGGGTGTCCAAGGTCTGTTTTCAAGGTCGATATTTGCTGTGAGAACTGCATTTGCTGTTCTGTCAACAGTGTTTATATAGTTTGCGTACCAGAAGAGGTTACCGCCGTTTTCAATCTGATAATAACCGTCTTCAAGCTCTGCAGGCTCATAAGCACCGCACTCAGGACAAAAGCCGTTTTCATATTCCACGGTTTCATCGTGGTTGATTTTATCTACTTCGCCGTAGACTTCGCCGCATTTATCGCAAACAGCCTGCTTGGAACAGGTCGCTGTACCACCTGAGTGGCTGGCAGAAACACCCGCACCGCAGACACAGATATAGCCATGTGTGCCATCACCGTTATCGGTCCAATCTGCCTCATCGAAGCCGGGGTGTCCTGAAGCCTTACAGATCGTAAGTGTTGTCTCATTTTCATATTGAGCGGTCTTGCCGGAGGAAAGCAGATACAGCTGATAGTCCGCAGGCACGGAAAACTCTCCGCTTTCCCAATTAACATAGCGGTAAATGGTTATTCCCGTGGGATCTGCGTGATCCGAAAGATCCAAGATACCGTCAATATACCAGATGCATCCTTTGGTACCGCTTTCCTGCACAAAAGTACCGCCGCTAAGCGTTACGCTCGCATCCTGATGCGTCGTGTGGACAGCAGCACGGGAAGGCTTTGCATAAAATGTACCGTCTGTAATAGTAAGTGTGCCTTGGTTTTTGATCGCATACTCATTCAGGAGCGGCATAAACGTACCGCCGTTGACAGTAAGCTCGGCACCGCTTGATACATCAACAATATTAATGTCTCCGCTGATCACACCGCCCGTAGTCCGGCTGTTATTTACAGTAAGGCTACCTGAAGAAACGCTGAATACTACGCTGTAATCTCCGCCGCTGATATTATGTCCCTTCAGATCAATGGTGATGTCCGCTCCGTCTATTGTAAACTCGGCGTCAGCAACATCTTCACAAAGCGAAATGTAGCGAATACTGCTGTCTGCATTTGCTGCCTCAATAGCCTCAGCAAGTGTGCCGCATTCTGTAAGAGAGGAATTATCTGCTCCCCAGATTGCCTGCGGCTTGATCCACTTAGCGTAATAATTTCGGGCAGCATATGCATTTTCATATAAGCCACCTGCAGAATAAACATGTTCACTGTCGGGAGAATCTATTGCCCAGCCTGCAAAAAACAAATCATCATCGGTTTTTTCAGGTGCTGCGGGCAGGTAAAATGAATAATCATCACCTGAGACTTCAATGGTCTCAACCAACTCATCTCCGTTATAGCAATATACAGTAGGAGTGAGCCATACAGCCTTGACCGTAACATCCTCTGTCACTGTTACTCGATCCCCTGTTTTGTATTCGGCATCGCCGATCTGCCAGCACTTGAAAATTTTTCCTGAGGGTACGGTAAATTTATTGGAGGGAAGCTCAAAAATGCCGTGGCTGATTCGGTTTTCCATCTCTCCGCTGCCGCCGTTTGCGTCAAATGTTACCGTGTACGGTGTGGCATCTGAGGCAACGGAATATATAGTGTCGTTTGCCAGCTCTGTTGCCGTTTCCAGGCTCGGATCAACAAGGAAACAGCCCTCAGGGAGAGTAATCCGGGATATTTCTACGGTATCTCCGGTATGATTATTAATTACAATACCGTTGGCGTCGTTGTGATCTGAGAGATCAATGGGTGTAGTATAGAACATCCAAATATGTCCCTTTTGTCCCTTTTTGCCAAAGTAACCGCCGTTGATGGTTATACTTTCTGATTCTGAATTAACATAGATCACGCTATTGCCGGTGGAGTTGAACTCACCGCCGTTGATTGTCAATGTACCATTCTGACCTATAAGGTTTGCACCATTGCCCGTTGAGGAAAACACTCCGCCGTTGATGATCAGAGTTCCTTTGTTATCAAATATATTACCAACAGAAGTAAAAGTACCGCTTTGGACTGTCAGAGTACCGTAAAAAAAGAAAATCGCCGCTCCTGTTGATGTCATTGATCCTGTCTGCAACGGCGAAGTATCTTTTACGGTCATTGAAACGTCTGAATCCAAATACATATAATGGGTGGATGTTACCTGATAACCGTTCAGATCCAGTGTAAAATCATTATCGGTATTGGGATAAGCATACGCACTGGTCTGATTCGACAGATAAATATCCGAACAAAGTCTGATATATTCGCGGCCGGAATCACTAAAAGCATTCTGCAGCCACCGATAGGTTGTTTCGCCGCTGTCAATTAAAGCGTTGTTGTTAACATCATTCCAGGCGGAAATGTTTGTCACATCCGCCGCACCTGCAGGCATAACAGCCAGAGGAATCATTGTCACAACCATTAAGATCGAGAGAACGATTGATAAAATTTTTTTCATTGTTTATTCTCCTTTCGGAAGTAATTTGAGTCAAAGTGCGTTCTGCACTCTGCGTTTCGCGTTAAACAGCCTCTGCTTCCATTTCTGCTGAGATCCGCCGGACTATTGATTTCAGCTCAATCAGTGCCGACTTACAGCAAGGCTCGTTTAAAAGTCTGACGGGAACACTCTTTTCCCCGTCGGTTTCTGATGCCTTCCAAGAATAACGGGTGTTGAGTAAGCCTTCGCCCTGCGGTGCGTAAACCAGGATCAAATTGTAGTCGGCTTCACTCTGCAGCTGTGTGGCATCGGTAAAAAATTCCATATTCACCAGTCCCGTTTCTAAAAGATAATCACAGGCAGTGGGAAGATGACCGCAAACGGCAACCTTAACACTTCTTGTCATAGGCAATTTGTCTCCTTTCTTCATAGATTTTCGTATTTTAATTACTGTTAAATAATAGCAGAAAAATCTTCATTTGAATCACTTTGCGTAAATTTAGCCGTTTTTGCGTAAATTTAACCGTTTTTTACGCTTTCCCTGCGTGATTTATTGCATTTGCAAGGTTTCACAAAAGGATTTTTAAATTATTATCGACAATTTTTCTGATATGTGATAAAATATGTCAGATCAAAATCCAAGCTGGTGAGTTAATGAAAATTGCAATTTGTGATGATGAAAAGAGCTGTCTTGCCGAAATTGAAGGCCTTGCTGAGGAATACTCAAGGGAACACCGCACTCAGTTTGAGCTGTTCTCGCATCCTGATGATCTAATGGAAAAGACTCAGAAGATCGGCGGCTTTGACATTTATATTCTTGACATTGTTATGCCCGGCACAAACGGTATTGAGCTTGGCAAAAAGCTTCGTGAGGAAGGCTATGACGGAAAGATCATCTATCTTACCTCAAGCGAAGAATATTCCCTTGATGCCTTCAAAGTAAAGGCCTTTGACTATATCATCAAGCCTATAAATAAAGCAAACTTTTTTAATACCGTCAATGAAGCGGCTGAGGCTATCGCTAAAAGAAAAGACAAAAAGCTCATCGTCAAGACAAAGGAAAAGTCAGTCAGTCTGAGCTTTGACAAGATAATATATGCAGAATTCACTGACAGGGCTGTATGTTATCATATGCAGGACGGTTCCGATATCGTTTCTGTTACTATCCGCACAAACTTCTCTCAGGCTGTAAAAGAGCTGCTTTGCGACAGGCGTTTCGTTCTGTGTTCACAAAGCATGCTCGTAAATCTTGACTACCTTACTGAAATCGGAAGCGATTCCGTTTCTTTCGGCAATATATACCGTACACATCTCGGAGAAAAAAACTGCCGTAAGCTCAGAGGAATATGGTCGGAATACTTGTTCAGTGAGGAGGTGTAACAATGGAGCTGTTAAGAGACTTTTCTTTGCTGTGGTCAATGCTTCACACTCTTGTCCTGTTTTTACTTCTTTTCGAATCACGCCTTCCCAAGAAAAAGACTGTCAAGATCACTCTTGCCGGTATGATACCGCTGATTATAATTAACCTCGTTTTATTTATTGTGCTCGGCTTTGACAAATACGGAACGCTGATGCTGCTCACCCTGTCGCTTCCGAGTATGATTTTCTTCTGGTTTATATCAAAGCATAAGGACGGGCGTTTCTTTTTTACCTTCTGTATGGTTGACACAACCATTCTGGAAATAGTCTATATCACAAACATACTCAATCATTATCTCACACCGGACAGTTATCTTGTAATGTTTTTTGTAAGACTCATCAGCTATCCGCTGATAGAGCTTGCAGTCCATAAAAAGCTTCGCCCCGTTTATCTTAAGGTACAAGGGCATTCAAAGAACGGCTGGGGAATTTTTGCAATGATCGGCATATTATTTTATGTTACCGTAACTCTGCTTATGACATTCCCTACTCCCGTTACGGAAAGACCTGATCAGCTTCCTGCACTTATTCTTATGTTTGTTTTAATGCCCGTTATTTATCTTCATATCATATCAGCTCTGCGCCGTCAGCAGCTCAGTTTTGAAAAGGCAGAAGAAGAAAAACTGATGAAGGTACAAACGGCAAATATTCTCGAAAGAGTTGATGAGCTGAGCAGGGCAAACGATAAATTCCGTGAAGAAAGACATAATTTCCGCCACAAGCTGAAGACGATTGCAAGCTTAGCTGAAAACGGGGAATATAAGGAGCTTAAGATCCTCATTTCAGAATACCGTGAGGATATAGATAAAACAAGAGTGATAAAATACTGTCAGCATTCGGTGCTTGATGCCGTGCTCTCGGTATATATCAATAAAGCAAAACGCTCCGATATTGAAATAAAGCCGGGCTTTGATTTTCCTGATACCTTTGAAGCTACCGAAAGCGAGATAGCAACAGCTCTTGCCAATGCAATCGAAAATGCAATCAACGCTTGTGAAAAGCTTCCGAAAGAAAAACGGAGAATTGAGATCAAGGTATTATCGAAGCCGCAGTTTATCATAATGGTAAGAAACAGCTTTGAGGGAGAAGTTATTTTTAATGATAAAGGTATTCCCGAAACAAAAAACGGGGATGGTCACGGCTTCGGCACAAGATCAATAGCGGCTCTTTGTAATAAGATCGGCGGGTATTATGAGTTTAAGGCAGAAAACGGAGTATTTACCGTATTTATGCATCTGAAATGAAAAGCATTCTGCTCCCCCCCTGCCCCGATTTTAGTACGAAAAGGTGTTTATTGATATCAGAAAATTACTCACAAAGCGAGCAATTTCCTATATAATAAAGATAAAATCGCCGCGGATATCTGCATCCAATGTCATTAAGTTAAGGAAAACCGAGTTTCACAATGTTGTGAGGTTCGGTTTTTTTGTAACTTTTTTCAAAAAAACACTTGACATACAGAATAAAATGTGCGCCTTTTTGTTAACTTTCGTTAACAAAAAGGCCTTTG
>JAFSGH010000046.1 GCA_017440965.1 Clostridia bacterium
CAACGAAAAACAGTCCACCGGACTGTTTTTCTCCCCTTCTCGCAATTGCAAGCTTGAGAGATTTCGCACTCTGCGCAGTGCCACAAGAGGCTCTGCCTCTTGACACCGTGAGCTTTTGAAAAAGCTCAAGCAAAACTTTTCTCCGGCACTCCCGTGCCTACATCATTCCCCAACTTTCCGTGAAGAACCGATTTTATTGACAATAAAACAGTGAGAGCCTTCCTGTATACGGAGGGCTCTCATTTAGTTAAATTAGTGTTATTTCGCGTGCGTTTCCTTTATCGCCGCGGTTCGTTACATACTGAATAGTGCCGCCCGGGAGTATGCTTTCAAATCCGAAGTGGAGATGTCCTGTAAGAATTGCCTTGATGAGAGGCTCATTTGTTACAAACTCATAGAACAGCTTTGTTGATGCATAGGGCTCTGCCATATCGCCTATGACCTCAGGATGAAGAGTGCTGTCAGAATTAACAACACATATTTCACCGTGCCAGAAGTCGTAGCTTTTTTTGTAAAGCTCATTCTCATATAAGGGGGCATGCATAAAAAGAATTATCGGATATCCCTTACGGACTTCTTTTTTTAGACGGATAAGCTGACCTTCCTCGACCTGATGATAAGAATCATCTATTCCGACAAAATTGACACCGCCCACAATACGCGAATTAAAAAATATATCAACTCCTAAACCGCCACCCATTTCCTGAAGGCTTGACATGCGGTAGGTCATATCCTCGGTCTTTCCGTCATATTTAGCATATTCGTGATTGCCCGCTATAAAAAGCAGCTTCTCATTTTTAAGAAAATCGCGGGCAAATTCAAGGCAGGGCTTTGATATAAAATCGATAAGATCACCTGTATGCACGATTACATCACAGTGCTCTTCACCGTATGCCATCTGCTCCTGAAGATACTGTAAGCTTGATCTTTCGTCCCTTTGCTTGCTTTGCCTTATCATTTCCTCACGGTCGTTGTCAGAGCAGAGCGGAAGATGAGAATCTGTTATATGAAGAATTTTAAGCGGTTTCTGAAGTCCGATTTCTAAGGTGTTTTTTTCAAGGTATATCATATTTTTTTCCCTGTGAAATATTATCTGTTCATTTTTTATTGGAGATAAATGCGGTTATGTTAATATTTTTACCAGATGTGATTCCACAAAAGCTTCTTTATGATGGTGTTGATAACACCGTGACCAAAGGTTGCATTGTAAAAATCAACAAAGGCACGCATGAACATAGACAAATCGAAGGTTTTATAGACATCGGAAGTATATTCGACACCGTCTGCCAAGGTAACGAAGGGCTGAGAGTAGAGAATACCGCCGGGGCCCGTTATCTGAAAACGGACATATGAGCCGAGTACATCTTCATATTCGTTAAGATCAAGAGATGTAAGATCTGCACCCTCAGCAATTATATTGCCGTCGGATATCCACTGAACATTATTGAATTCGCTTCCCTCAAAGGAGATTGTGTCCGTTTCGTTATCTGTATATACCCTTGAAACTGCGGGAGGTAAATTGCCGGTGCCGTTGAAATCATCGCCGAGATAATATGTATCAACTCTTCCGACAGAAAACCATGCGCCGCTTCTCATACATTCGTCAAAGGCATCCTTTGTAAGCTCCGGCATAAGCATCATTGTAAATGCCCAGTCGTTATCCTCGATATCGTGGGAATCTGAAAATGCAATACCGGGAACATTTCTTCCCTGAGGTACTGTCAGCTTGAGGATCTGATCCCATATTACGGAGTCAAATTTTGTGCTGTTTACATCAAAGGCAACACAAGAATCATAATCAAGAAAGATATTTGCAAATTTGTTTGCATAATAAGGCTCGTATGCACGCCATTCATCCTCGTCGTTTCTGCCTACATATTCTCCTGTATGATCAAGGAAGGAATAACCGCCCTCTTTGTCGCAATCTCTTACAACGGATTCGAAATCACCGTAAACGCCCATTTTTGCCTGAACGCTTTTGCATCCGAAGGTGTTTATATGACAGTCGTTAATGGGTGTTGCGCCGTTTGCTTCGCAGGAGCCTGTTATCTCCATCATACCGCCCAGCTCATATCCAAGCTGCTTTGCAAGGGCATCACGCTCGGCACTTTCGTAGGTTCCGTTGATGATAGCTTCTCTTTCTTCAGAGGTAAGAACAACAGGATCGCGCATTCCGGTACGGCTGAACTTAAAAAAGCGATAGATAGGGACAGTCTGGGGAACTTCATCCCAAGGAGCTCCGAGAACTGCGTGATCGGAAATTGCAAGAATCTGATAACCGAGATCATAATGCTTTTTAACACTGTCAGCAATTGTCTGATCAGCATCACTGGCATCGGTATGTGAGTGTAGAGATGCTTTATATTGCTTCCAGTTATCCCAATTAACAGTATCGTAGGGGCTCGTTATTGTATAGTTATACTGACCTTTGATGTCATCCGCGGCAAAAACTATCGGACTAAGACTCAAAAGAATGACCGCGCAAAGAGCTAAGGATATAACCTTTTTAAGCTTTGATTTCATAGTTAAATTTCTCCTATATAAAAGAATTAAACAGAAAAGACAGGGCAGTTATCTTTTAAGCCCCGGGAAAAAAGTACTGAGCTTTGCTATAAAGTCATACAGAATAAAATTGATTTTTGCAATAATATCTCTTAATATGAGGTTAGTGTCCTTTAATTCGATTTCAGGCATAATGATCACCTTTCTTAATAAAATTATACAAATGTATACTATTATGTTAATAAAAATATCCTGTAAAGTCAATATATAATTGGCAATATTAACATAATTTTTTGGATACGCTAAAAAAAATTCAACAATATGATGATAAAATATATGTTCCAGGTTTATTGTTCAGTTAATATAATTTGTTTTTTCAGAAAATGAATTGTTGACTATTCAGCTGTAACTGATTATTATTGATTTGAAATGGAGGCAAGAAAATGAAATATTTATTGCTTAAAATTAAAGCCGTTATCCTTTTATTATTAAAAATTACAGGATTTGTACTCGGCTCAGTGGTATCATTACTTGCAGTGCTTTGCCTTATAACTCTTTGCTGGGGCGGAGTGCAGATGTCAAGGGGAGAGGTTACGGATGCTCTTCCTTCGGTGGCATCGGATTTTGTTCCCGAAATAAGGCTTATTGTTTTTACCGATACGCATAATGAGAATGAAAATGTTGCCGATGCTATAGATACGGCTTATGCTCTTTTCGATAATGATGAGGTATACAGCGGTGTTGACGGCTTCTTCGGTCTCGGTGATTTTTCAAGCATCGGAACAGAGCCTGATTACAAGGCATACGCCGACACTCTGAATGAGCATGTAAGAGAAGAAACCGTATTGATAAATGTTCTCGGTAATCACGAATTCAAGCAGGATTACTATAAAGAGCTCTTTGAAAAATATTTCGGACACGAAATTAATACCGTAACTGAAATTAACGGCTTTACATGTATCGCTTTTTCAGGTGAACGATCCCTTACGGAATGGACATTTACTCCCGGTAGTCTTAAATGGCTGAATGATGAGGTTCATAAGGCAGTTGAGAAGGCAGGAGACAAGCCTGTTTTTGTGTTTGAGCATCCGCATCCCTTTGGAACAGTTTACGGTAGCACTGTCTGGTGCACACCGCAGCTTAATCCCGTTTTTGCAGGTCATACTAATTTAATTAATTTCTCAGGACATTCACATTTCCCGATGAATGATCCGAGAAGTATAAATCAGAGCACATATACATCTGTTGGTGTCGGAGCAATGGCAAGATTTGAACTCGATGAAAACTTCATTCCCGGACAGCATCCGGAGGGCTATGAGGATGCTGCTCAGTTCGCTGTTGTTGAAGCAGACAGTACGGGACGCGTCAGAATACGCGGATATGATCTTTTGTCAGATACATATTTCTGTGATTATTTTATTGAAGATGTAAATGACCGTGATGCCTTCGCGTATACATATAAGAATATGAAGGCGCACGATACTGCTCCCGTATTCCCTGAAAACGCCGAAGCCGCAGTAAGTGTGACAGAAGACGGAAATTACAGAGTTTCCTTTACAAAGGCAGAAGTCGCAGACGGCTTTATCGTTCACGAATATAAGGTAATTATCAAGGATGAAAGCGGAAAAGAGCTTTATAAGGATAATTTTGTTGCTCCGTATTATCTTATAAATGACAGTACATCCGAGGGCTTTACCGTTTCCAAGGATATTCTGGAAAGCGGAAAAGCATATACACTTACCGTAACAGCGGAAAGTGCCTATCATAAGCATTCAGAAGCAAAAATTATGACTTTTACGGTACAGTAAATAATACTAACGGCTATAACCGTTTTTGGGTTATAGCCGTCATTTTTTTGTTGTTTTGAAATTTTTTGTATAAAATTTAATTTTCGGTATTAGGATGCCAAGGCGTCATTTGTTTGTGAAAAATCAGAGCTTTTTGGTAAATATCATAAAAGCCGTATTACTGTAGGTTATCGGAGATAGGTGTTACAGTATTCTATAAGAAGATCATTTGCAATTTCCTTGTTCTCCTTATCGCTTCCGAGATCGTGGTCGGAGTTAGGATAAGAATTTAGAATATGAGTTACACCGTATTCAGTAAGCTTGTCGTTGAGAGAGACTGCATTGCTGTAAGGCACGATGCTGTCCTTCATACCGTGGTTTATTACAGTCGGTACAGTGTTTTCATTGACATAGAAAAGGGGAGAGACCTTTTCAAGCTCTGATTTTGCAGTTGCCCTTTCAGCGTAGGTAAAAGTCTTGCCGCAGGCATAGGAAAAGAGTTTTGCTACAAATTCCTCATCACCCATAGCATTGTTGATATAGAAATTCTCATCTGTAAGATCTGCAGGTCCGCTGTTGCTTACTACACACGCAGGTGTGATTGCTGCTGTTTCAGCTCTTGAATATGCATAAAGCAAGGACAGATGTCCGCCTGCCGAGTCACCGGTGAGAAGCACCTTGTTGATTTTTACGCCGTTTTCCTCGCCCTTTTGCCTGATGCATTCAAGTGCACGGTCGATATCATCAAGAATATCGTGGATGCTTACCTCTTCACTGATATAACGGTAATTTATTGAAGCTCCTGCAAGACCGTAGCTGTCAGCTGCTGCCTTAACACCGTTTTTGTAGCTCTCCTTGTCGCCCATGATCCAGGCGCCGCCGTGAATGAAGAGAACAAGACCGATTTCACCGTCATTATCTTTAGGAATATTAAGGTCAAGCACCTGTCTTTCGTGCTCTCCGTAGGGGAGATTCCAATATTCAAAGTTTTTTGTTTCGTAATTGATGCCGAAAAGACTCGCAAAGAATGCAATTATCGACATGAAAAATGCAACGATTTTTTCCCACATAAGATTCATCACCTTTCATTTTATACAGCAGAATATCTGCCGGCAGCTTTATGGTATCATATCAATTTTTTTGTGTCAATTATTTATGTTGACAAAGATAAGAAGGAAATTTTAGGTTTTTATTAACCGTTGAACGAAAAATGTTTTTAAATATGCGGAGCGATTATTCGGCAATATATGCACCGCGTGCATACAGTATCCATTTTGAGCGGTCAAGGGGATCAACACCGCGTCTGGGGGTTATATGCTCACAACCGTCACTTGCTTCTCTATAGCCGAAGAAATCCTGAGACAGCACTGCCTTTCCTGAGGACAAGGCTGTTAATTTTTCCGGAAAACTCATGGATGCAGCAACGGGAACAATAGCCTCTATGAGTGTGTTTCCCGATTTTATTACGGGCGAGTCATATTCTCCTCTCATTTTAATTATCTCGGAAAAAATCTTTCCCGAAAGCTCTTCAGGTGCAATAATGCGTATTTTCAGAAGAGGCTCAAGAATTGTAGTTCCCACATTGGAAAGCGCATTCATAAACGCCATAGGAGTGCATACAAAAAAATCAAGAGGATGTGTATGTATTGTGTGGTGCTCACCGCCTGTAAGAGTGCATCTGAAGTCTGTTACCTCCCAACCGTAAAGCCCTTGCTCAAGACATCTGTTAAAGGATGTGCGTATATGAGACTGATAACGGTAGTAGCACTGATCGTTAGGCAGTCTTCCGTGATAAGAAACGCCGTAGCCTCTCGGCATTGGCTCAATTTCGAATTCGACAACCGCCCAGCAGGGCTTCGGCATCGTATAGCTTGCGCGCCCCGAGCCTGCAGCAGAAGGAGTTTCCTTATATATTACAGTCGGCGGAGAAAATGATGCTGAAATATCATATCTTTCTTTCAGAAGATTTGAAAGTATCTCAAGCTGAATCCTTCCCGTGGTACTTATAGTTATATCCTTTTGTCCGTTTTCCCATTTTGCATCAATATACGGCTCTTCCTCCGATAATTCACTGAGTGCTGCCGCGAGCAACGGAAGCTTTAACGGATCTGCGTCCGACGGAGTGACCTTCACGCGTAAAAAGGGATTGACGAGATCAGCAGTGATATTTTTCAGAGGAGAACCGATAAAAAATCCGTTTTTTGCTGATGGGAGTCCGCAAACGGCAGCCACATCACCGCTTTTTATAAGTCCGATATCTGTGCTTTTTGCTCCGCAGAATTTTTTGATCTGTGTTACCTTTTCTTTGACAGGCTTTGGTTTTTCCTCTTCTATCGAATCGGTTACCTTTACCTGATTTCTTTCGGGAGCAAAGATTTCAATTTCATCTCTGTTCTCTATTTTTCCTCCGAAAAGGCGGACATGAGAAATCTTCCCCAAAGTCTTATCGTGCTCGATCTTGAATATGATACCGCTTAAAGATTCGGTCTGAAGTCTTTTTGAGTCAGGCATAAATCTTACTAAGGTATCAGCAAGCTCCTTTATTCCGATAAAATATTTTGCACTGCCGAAAACAACGGGAGTGAGATTACAGGAGGAGATCTCTTTTCGGACAATGCTTTCCGCTTTTTCTTTTGTCAGAAGTCGATCTTCAAGAAATGCCTGAGCCGCCTCATCGGAAATATCTGCAAGAGCTTCTGTTGCATTACTGCAAAAGCTGTTATCGTCCTGCTCTGACACCGTACAATCGGGCGTTCCTTCATTCTGAATATTGTTAAGGACAATAAGTGCTCCTGATGAAAGACTCTTAAGCTCTGCTATAACTTTTTCTGTATCCGAGCCTGCACGGTCAATTTTATTAATAAAAACAATTCTCGGCAGCTTTGCTTTATCGAGGGAGCGCAGTATATTTTCAGTATGTGCTCGTATTCCCTCGACTGCGGAAATTATAACTATAGCATAATCAAGAGCCGAAAGAGCACGCTCAACCTCGCCTGCAAAGTCTGTATGTCCCGGTGTATCAATAATATTTACGGTGGTTCCTTTCCATATGGCGGATGCCGTAGCTGTTCGCACTGATATGCCTCTTTGCTTTTCAACCGAAAGGCAGTCTGTTGCTGTAGTACCTGCATCTACACTTCCTGCATTTCTTATAACACCTGTCAGAAACAGCAGCTGCTCGGTGAGAGTTGTTTTGCCTGAGTCAACATGTGCCAGAATGCCGATATTATGAAAAATCTCTTCCATTGAAGACTCCTCCGGGAAATCAATTTAATTCATTATAGCATTTACATTCACTGTTTTCAACTTATCATTGTTGAAATATGCATCTTATTATGATATCATTAAAAAAATATAATATGTTCACACGGAGATAAAGAATGACAGGATTACTTATAATCATTTATATTACATTTATTTCATTAGGACTGCCTGATTCTCTTTTCGGTGTATCTTGGCCCGTTGTGCATAAGGAATTCGGGACGCCTGAGAATTTTGCTTCGCTTTACAGTATAATAACAGGTTTCTGCACGGGCGGTGTCAGCTTTGTTTCGGGATGGCTTATAAGAAAATTCGGAACAGGTAAGGTAACTTTCTTTTCTACTCTTCTAACTGCAATAGGTCTTCTCGGTATAAGCTTTTCGCCTAATATAGTCATTATGATGCTTTTCACCGTCATTATCGGATACGGTGCAGGTGCAATTGATACGGGACTCAATAATTTTGTATCGCTTCACTATAAGGCAAGGCATATGAATTGGCTTCATTGCTTCTGGGCTCTGGGAGTCACAATGAGTCCCATGATAATGTCGGCCTTCCTCGGAGGAAACGGCACATGGCGTAACGGTTACAGAGCAGTAGCAATTATTCAGTTTGCTATTGCAGTTATTATTTTTGTTTTTCTGAAAAAGTGGAACGTAACGCCCGTGAATGCTGTCAGCACAGATAAGACAGAGCAGGCTCCTCCGAAGAAAAGCTTTTTTGATATAATAAAAACCAAAGGTGTATTAACAAGTATACTGTCGCTCGGTCTTTATTGCGGCGGAGAATTTATGATAAGCACCTGGGGCGCAACATATGCGGTTAATGCTTTTGCGGCTTCTCCTGATGAGGCAGCAAAATGGATTTCCCTTTATTTCGGCGGTATTATGATCGGAAGGATAATATCCGGCATCTTATCGGAAAGACTTTCAGATAACACTCTTATCAAGGGCGGTATGCTTATTGCGGCATCAGGTATGATCGTTCTTATTCTGCCGTTTGGGAGAATCGCTCTTGCAGGACTTTTTCTTGTGGGTATCGGGTATGGTCCTGTTTTTCCGAGTGTTCTTCACAATATTCCTGCAAGATTCGGTGCGGAATATTCAGCTGATATAACAGGATTTCATATGGGCGGTGCTTACGCAATCGGTTTTTTGATTCAGCTGGTTTTCGGTTATGCCGCAACTGCCACAACATTTGAAGTAACCCCCTTTGTACTTCTTACCCTTTGTGTCGGAGTGATCGGTGCAACCATCAGTACCCTTAGAATGCTAAAAATGTCGAGTCATAATAAAGCTTAAGACTCTTTTCTAAATGAATGGCTTTATTAATAATACTAAGATTGGTGACTGATATGAAGGAAACAGTAATTCAGTTCGGAGAGGGTAATTTTTTAAGAGGCTTTTTTGATTACTTTCTTGATGTAATGAACAAAAAAGGCTTGTATGATGGTAAGGCAGTTGTTATTCAGCCGAGAGAGGGCGGAAAATGCGCTCTGTTGAATGCTCAGGACAATAAATATAACCTTTATTTAAAGGGGGTTGAAAACGGCGAGATAAAGAGGGAGCATCATTTTATTGAAGCAATTTCAAGATGCATTGACCCTTATAAAAGCTTTGAAGAATATATATATCTTGCCGATGATCCCGATTTTCGTTTTATTGTGTCAAACACTACCGAAGCGGGAATTGCCTTTGATGAAACCTGCCGTTTTGACGATAAGCCTTGTAAAAGCTTTCCCGGGAAGCTTACACAGCTTCTTTTCAGACGATATAAAAAAGGGTTGTGCGGTTTCATAATTCTGCCCTGTGAGCTTATTGACAATAATGGTACAGAGCTTAAAAAATGTGTTCTGAAATATGCAGAGCTTTGGAAGCTTGAAGCCGGCTTTACCGATTGGCTTGAAAGTGAAAATCAGTTTGTGAATACTCTTGTTGACAGAATCGTTACAGGGTATCCTTCAGATGAAACAGCAGCTTTACACCCCGACGATAAGTTTCTTGATACTGCAGAAATTTTTCATCTCTGGGTTATTGAAGGTGATTTTGAAGATGAGCTGCCTCTTAAAAAAGCAGGCTTCAATGTCATATGGACAGACGATGCAAAGCCGTATAAGAAAATCAAGGTGAGAATTCTCAATGGTGCTCACACGTCGCTTGTGGCAGGTGCGCTGCTTTCGGGAATCGAAACTGTAGGCGAAGCAATGAATGATGATGTAATATCTCAATTTCTCAATAAATGTATGAAAGAGGAAATCTTGCCGACAATCGGCGAAAACGAAGAAAGTACCTCTTTTGCAAACAGCGTTTTTGACCGTTTCAGAAATCCTTTTATAGCTCATAAATGGCGTTCAATAGCACTTAATTCAGTGAGTAAATTCTCGGTGCGTGTTCTTCCTACGATTCTCGAATATAAGGAAAAAAACGGTATTTATCCTAAACGCCTGACACTTTCTCTTGCAAATCTCATTTATCTCTATAAGTACGATATGCCTGAGGATGCTGAGAGCGTTGTTGAAACAATGAAAAACAACAGCATTGCAGAAATTCTTGCCGACAGCTCATTATGGCAGACAGATCTTTCTGAAATGGCTGAAACTGTAACAGAATACTGCAACAGAATTGACGCACTCGGTGCAAAGGAAGCAATGAAATGGATACTGTCAGAATAAATGAAAAGGATAATGTCTGTGTAAGCCTTGAAACAGGGCATAAAATAGCTGTTTGCGACATCGAAAAGGGTGCGGATATTATCAAATACGGATATCCCATCGGATATGCAACCGAAAATATAATGCAGGGAGAGCATGTTCATTCTCACAACATGAAAACAAAGCTCGGAGATATTCTGTCTTATGAATATGCCCCGTATTTTGAGGAGCTGTCGCAGGAAGAGCCGTTCACAATTAATGCATATATCCGCGAAAACGGTGACATCGGCATCAGAAATGATATATGGATAGTTCCTACTGTCGGTTGTGTAAACAGTATCGCGAAGACTCTTTCGGAAAAAACAGGTGCGATCTGCTTTTCACATCCTTACGGCTGCAGTCAGCTTGGCGACGATATGAAAATCACTCAGCTTATTTTACGCGGGCTTATCAGGCATCCCAATGCAGGCGGAGTGCTTGTTCTCGGATTAGGTTGTGAAAACAATAATATTTCTGAAATGAAAAAAGTCCTCGGTGAAACAAATGATAAGCGTATACGTTTTCTTTCGGTGCAGGACTGTGAGGATGAAATTTCAGAGGGTAAAAGGCTGATTTCAGAGCTGAAACTAATTGCTTCAAAAGATGTAAGACAAAGTGTGTCTGCTTCAAAGCTTAAAATCGGTCTCAAATGCGGTGGCTCTGACGGATTTTCAGGTATTACTGCAAATGCTGTTGTAGGTAAGGTTACTGATAAAATCTGTGCCATGGGCGGGGTTGCAGTGCTGACCGAAGTCCCCGAAATGTTCGGTGCAGAAACCGTGCTTTTTGACAGGTGCATAAACAAAGAGGTTTTCGCAAAAGGTGTTGACCTTATCAATAGGTTTAAGCAATATTTCATAGACCATGGACAGCCCGTTTCAGAAAACCCTTCTCCGGGCAATAAAGAGGGAGGAATCACAACTCTTGAGGAAAAATCCCTCGGTTGTATTCAGAAGGGAGGAACAGCTCCCGTTGTTGATGTTTTGGATTATGGTGAAATCGTAACAAAAGCGGGGCTTAATCTTCTGAACGGTCCCGGAAATGATATTGTTTCTATCACAAATCTTGCAGCGGCAGGCTGTCATCTGATACTTTTTACAACAGGAAGGGGGACACCTCTCGGCGGTGCCGTTCCTACAATAAAAATTGCATCAAATGACAGTATAGCAACAAAAAAATCTCATTGGATCGATTTTTCGGCATTCGGCTTTGATAAGGATTATAAGGCTGATGAACTGACAGAGCTTATAAAAAAGGTTGCTGACGGCACTCTTACTAAAAATGAGATTCTCGGCAACCGTGAAATTGCAATATTTAAAAACGGTGTTACATTGTGATTATTGATTTATCTATAAAATGCTTAGTTTTTATCGGAGGTGTGAAACTTGTTCGATAAGTCGATAAAACTTATTGAGGACGGAATCGGAACAGCATATCCCTGTGCCGCAGTTGCCGTCGGAATAGGTCATAAGGTGCTAAGAAGAGAATTCTTCGGTCACCGTCAGATTCAGCCGAAGATACTTAGTATTACTGAGGATACACTCTTTGATCTGGCATCCGTCTCAAAGGTAGTAGCCACTGCTATGCTCACCTTAAGTTTTGAAGAAAAAGGCATTTTACCGTTATCTGCAAAGCTCAGTGAGATTTTCGGACGGACGGGAAATTTCGGTGATTGCACTGTTCACCATCTTCTGACTCATACCTCGGGTTTGCCTGCGGGACTTCCGCTTTATGATATGATGAAAAGCAAATTTGATATGCCGTATATTATATTCGATGCAAAAAAGCACTGTGATCCCGGTGAAGAGGTATGCTATTCCTGTATGGGATATATTGTTTTACAGTGCATCCTTGAGTTTGTCGGCGGACAGCCCTTTGAGGATCTTGTTGATGAATATGTATTTTATCCTCTCGGTATGGAGAAAAGCTGTTATAATCCGCTGTTACATTATCCCGGAGCATCCGAAATTCCGATTGCCGCAACAGAAAAATATCCTCATTCGGGAGAATGGGCAACGGGACATGTTCACGATGAAAACGCTTATTTTCTTGGCGGAATCAGCGGAAATGCGGGTGTGTTTTCAACTCTTGATGATATGATAGCATTTGTGGGAATGTGCTCGGAAAAAGGAATTGCAAAAAACGGAAAGCGCTTTTTGTCCGGAGAACTGTTTGAGAAAGCTGTCACTAATTTCACGCCTGATAAAAAGGAATCGAGAGGTCTCGGCTTTCAGATCAAAGGAGATCAGGAGTTTCCGGGAGGAAATTGTCTTTCTGACGGAAGCTACGGACATACAGGCTTTACGGGAACCAGCTTTTATGTTGATAAAAAAACAGGGCTTTGGGGAATTTTTCTTACTAATGCCGTTCATTACGGCAGAGAGAACAGAAATGAATATTTCAAAGTCAGAAAAAGCTTTTACGATTCAATAATTTCTGAATTTAACATCTGAGGGATGGCGGAAAATATGAAATATAAGGTTTTATGCGGTGCAGATGTAATTGCCCGTGACGGAGCTTACTTCAAAGGTAAATGCGGACTTATTACCAATCATACGGGTGTTCTCAGAGATCTTACATCTACGGTCGATATGCTGAAGGATATCTGTGATCTTAGGGCACTTTACGGGCCTGAGCACGGTGTCAGAGGTGATAAACAGGCAGGTGAGGATGTATCATCGTATTTAGACGAAAAAAGCTCAATTCCCGTATACAGTCTCTATGGAAATGATACCAAGGAAGCTAAAAGAACAATTGCTTCGCTTGATACTTTGATTTTTGATATTCAGGATGTGGGGGCAAGATTTTATACATATCAGTACACTATGACGGATGCAATGAGGCTTTGTGCTGAGCACGGAATCCGCTTTGTTGTTCTTGACCGTCCTAATCCCTTGGGGGGAGTTAAGGCAGAGGGAACTGTGCTCGAAAGACGGTTTTCTTCCTTTGTCGGAAGATTTCCCACCCCGACAAGATGTGCATTGACTGTCGGAGAATTTGCTTCTATGATGAATGACACCGAGAATATCGGCTGTGATCTTACGGTGATATCTATGGAAGGCTGGAAAAGAGATATGTATTATGATGATACGGATCTTGTGTTTATTCAACCGTCACCTAATATTCCGACAGTTGACACAGCTTTTTCATATATCGGCACGTGTATTTTTGAGGATACTGATTTATCAGAGGGAAGAGGTACGACAAAGCCCTTTGAGATGATAGGAGCTCCCTGGCTTGACAGCGAAAAGGTGATAGCACTTACGGGAAAGACTGAGGGTGTTATTCTTAGAGTCTGCTCTTTTACGCCCACTTTTTCTGATTATAAGGATGTTTTTTGCCACGGTATACAGCTTCATATAACAGACCGTGAAGCTTTTTCGCCTTTTGAGACAGGTATTAGACTGTTTGATGCTGTCAGAAAGGCTCATAAGGAGTTTACTGCCGACGATTCCGTTACAAAGCTTCTCGGTACGGACAGAATATTAAGTCCTGAGGTATCTGTGGACAGCTTTCTTCGTGAGGAGGCAGAAAAGGTGTCTCAATGGCAGGAATTCTCAAAAAAATGGTATCTTTATTAAGCATAATATGGTTATATTTTGCAGCAAATATAAAAGGATAGCTCTGAATACGGGCTATCCTTTTTTTGATATATTAAGATGTAGGTGATGAATAAATGTATTGCAGAGCGGAAATTTAACGGAATCGTGCTTTACCAAGTATACTTTATGATCCTTCCGTCTATTTCCCATTCTTCGGGAGTAAGCGTGTCAAGGATATCAAGCGGTCTTATGGAGTGAGACTCATTGAAGACTCTGTAAGCCTCTTTTATATCTGCTTTTTGCTCATCGTCGATCGAATCGGTGCAGGAAATAAACAGGGGAGTGTTCGAATAAGAAAGAAGATGTAGCCATTGCTTGTTCTTTTCCCACGGAATATTTTTCTCAAGAATACCGACACAATCGGCGTCGCACATATAAAATACCTCATTGTGAGGAAGCCTGAAAGCGAGAGTGTTGACTCCCATTTTTCTTGTTCTTTCCCATTCTCTTCCGCTGGTATCATCACCTGTTCTTGATAAATGAACAAGACCTGCCGAGAGATGAGATATTGTATTGCATCCTATAATATACATTTTGTCAGCAGTATCGTAAATAAGCTTATAAAGCTCTGTTACGATCTCTGCATTTGTTTTGGTTTTATCATAAAAATGCCAGGAGTCAAAATTAGTTATTGAAAAGCTGAGCTGACTTCCCCAATTGCCGAAAAGGTCATAGGTGGTGAAATCATGTTTCATAAGCTCGTACCCCCAGCTTTTGATGCGCTGAATGTCGGAGATTATATATTCTTTTACTTCGGGATGAGTCGGATCGAGATATTTTGCTTCACCGTTACGGTGTATTCTCATTTCCTCGGTTAAAGCTGAATCTCTGTTGTGAAGAAGTCTTACCCAGATACCGGGACGGGCACCGAGAGCTCTTATTTCATCGGCAAGCTTTTTCATATCCCTGAATTTTTCGTTGGGAAGCCACGGACCTTCGCAGGAATTTATCTGCCAGCAGTCGTCAATAACCTGAAAAGGTCTGTTTTCTATGCCTTCAGAAAGGCTTACCTGAAGCTTTGTATCGGAAATTATCTGCTCATAGCTGCTGTTACCGTAGGCGTAATACCAGTTATTACCTCCGTAGATACGTTCCTTCGGAAGAACGCGGGAGACGCACATTTTATTGCAGAAATCCTTAAGCGCATCAAATACATTACCGCTTTCATAATGAGAATATATAAATGTTGCAAGAAGCAGCCTTCTGCTATTGAGATGAACACCGCTTCCGCCGTTTCTTACATCTATAACTGCTGTGATTCCTTTAGTATCATAACCGAAGCTCACAAATGAAGCGGCATTTGTTTTTACGCCGAAGCAAAAACTTTCTTCTTTATTTGTTGCTAAAAAATACCAGGGTAAAGCGCGGCTATTATCCTGAAGCCTTCTGAAGCCCAGGTCCCCGTAGCTTCTTTCCCAGGCATCGCCGAGAACAAGGGTATTTTCATCACTTACCATATCCCAGTGAAGCTCAATAAAGCAGGGCTTTGATTCATTTGCTAAAAGAAAGAGATCGAATTCGTTATCTCTGAAAACCGCTTCAAGCTTTGCATCAGAATTTTCATTTTCGCAGATGATCTTCTTTGAAAAAGCATTAAGAGCAAAATTCATTTCCGTTACCTTCCTTTGTCGGATATTTTGTATTAATTATCATTGACCGCCTGTCTGATATCCCAGTTGTTTGCATCAAGCAGTTTTTCTGCTTTTTCTTCGGAGCAGGCGAGTATTTCAGCTGTTATATCGATCATTCTTTTGCGAAGCTTCTTGTTGCTCGGTCTTAGATTTATCATAAGGTTTTCATAAACATAACCGCATTTTACCATAGAGGCGGTGGAAAGCATATTGAGAATAATTTTTTGAGCAGTTCCCGCCTTCATTCTTGTGGAGCCGGTTATCACCTCAGGGCCTGTGTCGGCGCATATGTTGATATCTGCACTTTCACCCATTGAGGTGTCGGGATTATTCACTATTGATACCGTTTTTGCACCGATGCTTTTTGCATAAAAAATAGCAGAAAGCACATATTCGGCAGAGCCTGAAGCGGAAATGCCGATAAGTATATCATTTTCGGAAAAATTATGAGAGGAAAGATCTGAAACTGCAGCCTCACCGTTATCCTCCGCATTTTCTGATGCAGAGAACATACATTTCTTTCCGCCTGCAAGAACGGCAATGAACAGATCGGGGGATACGCCGAAGGTGGGCGGACATTCTGAAGCGTCACAGACAGCAAGACGCCCTGATGTGCCGCTTCCGATATAAAATACTCTGCCGCCGTTTTTTATTGTGTCGCTAACTGCATCAATTGCTCTTGAGATTTCAGGCAATGCTTTTTCAATTGCCTTTACTGCATTGAGATTTTCATCATTTATAAGCCTTGCAATGTCATACGTTGACATATTTTCTATGTTATTTGAATCGGGGTTTCGCATTTCTGTTCTTAGCATCTTCTCACCTCTTAATAAGCTCATATGCCAATGATACAGCACCGTTAATTATCGGCTCATCCGAAAAGAATAAATGATAGCTGTCATCAAGATGCATTCTTAAAAATTGTTCCAGTATTTCTTTTTCTCTGCATAAGCCTCCGATAAATACTATATTATCACGAAGGCTGTCCTTTTTACTGCAGATGCTTCGTATCATTTTTGCAGTTTCAAGTGTATTGTTAAACAGAATGTCTTTTGCTGCTTTGTCATTTTTTCTGAAAGCCTCGAAAACTATCGGAGCAAGGGATGCAACAAATGAAGGGCCTTTTGAATAGATATCGGATAGTGCCTTATTCAAAGGTTTACCGAGCTTTTCAGATATCAGCTCATATATTATTTCGCTTCCGCCTCTTTGATCGGAAAACTCAAAGGCACTGTTAAGCGCATCAGAGCCGAGACAAAAGCCGCTTCCGCCCTTATCTATCATATATCCGTAGCCGCCCGAACGAAAAAGCTCAGTGCCTGATCTTCCGAAGGCTACCGTCCCTGTTCCCATTATTACCGCAATGCCGTCATTATCGTCAAGTGCGGCTTTTAATGCATTGAAAGTGTCGCTTGAATTTCCGACAAATGCAAAGCCGAGAGATATAAGATGACGGTATATTGAATTTTGTATTTCATCATTACCGCTTCCTGCAATTCCGGCAAAAACGGAAATCTCCGAAGGAGCTATATCTTCGCAAATGAGTTTTATGCCTTGCGTCAGCAGCGCTAAGGTTTTATCGATCCCGATGTTTGAAGGATTTGAAGCACCGAGCTTAATTCGTTTCATAACTTTTTTATTGATATCTGTTAACAAAAATTCGGTTTTTGTTCCTCCTCCGTCGATGCCGAGGAGATAGCTGATTTTATTATCATTCATATGATCACTTCTTATCAGTATTTAAGAAGATTATAATTAAAATAATTCCGGATTGCAACAAAAATAATACAGAACGGCAATTGTCCAAAAGCTTTTTGAAAAAAGCTTTCGGACGGATTTTGTATATGAAAAAACCGTATTCACAAAGAACACGGCTTTTTGTTAAGATTATTTGCTTGTAACAGAGCTATACTTTCCGATCTTGAAGAATAATTCAGGTATTGTGACCTTTTGTCCGCAGGCATTTATATTCTCAAGCTCGACCTGAACTGTATTTGATTCCTTGTCATTTCCCGAAATCTTTGAAGGCATATAAGAGGTATAGGATATATTTCTGAAGGCTACATTCTTGATCTCAAAATTCTCTTTTTCCTCGTCATATATCTTTACGAGAATTGCTCTGCCTTCATCTCTGAATATCTCGATGTTCTCAAATAAAACACCGTCAATTCCGCCGTCGCACTGCTCTGCAACAACTACAAGAGAGCCGATACGGTCATTATCCCACACGCCGTCGCGGTAAATTACTGCACTGTCACGGAAGGTAATATCGGAAATCTGTCTGTTTGTCTCTCCGCAGATACCGAAGCATCTTGCATATCCGCCCCAGGCAATGCAGTTAGAGAAGGTAACATTCTTGGTATCCATTGTACCGCCTAATGCCTTTACCTCAAACTCATCATCGGCGGTTCTTGCAAAGCAATTTGTGATAAGGGCATTTTCTGTGTTGCAGATAGCGAATGCATCACAGTTTCCGCGGTTGCCGATAATATCTACCTGATCAATTTTTACATCCTTACAGCAGTATGTGATAAGAGACCATTCAGGTGAGTTGATTATCTTAATATCGCTTATGTTGATATTGTTGCAGCAAGTGAATACAACACCGCGGCGCTCTCTTCTGTCAAGCCTTGTCAGGTCAATTACGCCTCTGCCGGTAATTGTTATATTATTGCAGAGATAGAAATTCAGGAAGGGATAACGGGTAAGTCCTATTCGGTTATCCGAGAACGCGCCTTCCTCGATATATTTATCTTCATCCTCAACACTGTTTATATCATAGTGGTGGTTTGCGATAACATAAGCACCCTGTCTCAGATAGACGACCTGGTCATTCTCGCCGACAAAGTTGAAGTAATCATATTCGTAAACGCCCTTTTCCACAACGGTGACATTCTCTTCTCCGAATTTTTCGATGTAATCGGCAATTTCTGCATCCTCATCGGTTTTTTCACGAACAAAGAGGGTATAGCCGTAATACTGAGAAGCGCCGTTAAACAGGAAGGTGTATATACCTGTCTTGTTGATGGATGCACATATTTTTCCGTCCTTTTTTACAGCTGTAACATTATGTGAAGCGGGAAGAATGATAGCATTTTTTAATTCAACATCCTTCCCCGTGAGCTCAATATTAAATGAAAACTCACTGTCGGCATCAACATAAATTTCAGAGAAGGAATGAAGAGTTCCCGTGTCATCAACACGGATAAAAACAACGGAAGCATATACGGGAATCTCTTTGCCTGCGATAGTGGCAGTGTAGTAGGGGGATATTGTTATTCCGTTTATATCATCGTAGCCGCCTGACTGAACATACTCGGGAAGCTCAGCTGATGCACGGCCTGTAAGCTCCTGCTCGGTTATGCCTGCCTCTTCAAGAGTAATTATTGCTTCTTCGGGATATTCGAGAACTGAAAAATCAAAATTCTCTGTTTCAGGTAAAAGCTCTCCGGGGCAGAAAAGGCTTGAAAAGAACATAGAAATAACGGTAAATATGGTAAAAAAGGTTTTGATAATAGCAGTCATCTGATTACCTCCTTGCTTAATGATTTTATAATAACAGAAATTATTTCAGAATTCAATGAAAATCAGTTAATAATAAATTTATTTATCATTATTTTACTCTATTGCCTGAATCGGATATCTGTGATAAAATAAAAAGTAATATTACTAACGGAGATTATATTATGTTGGATGTAAAAGGTTATGTGCTTGCCGCCTTCGGCGGTTTTCTCGGAATATGTGAACATATCAAGCTGAATATCTATTCCCGTAACGCCTGGAAGATACAGCAGAGGAATATTAAACGGCTGATGCGAAAAAATAAGTCCACTGAATACGGCAGGAAGAATAATTTTGATAAGGTCAGGACAACAAAGGATTATCAAAGGATAGTTCCTCTTTCCGTATATGCCGATTATGATGAATATGTAAGAAGAATGGCAAACGGTGAAAAGGGGCTTATCACCAATATGTTCGTACGGCGTTTTACCGAAAGCTCGGGAAGCACGGGAAAGGCAAAGCTTGTTCCTCTTTCTTATTGGGCTGAATGGGTGGCGCAGTGCTACGGCTTTTCAGCACCTGTAGGCTGTGCGGTAAAATGGTTTTTAAAAAAAGGAAGACTGCTTCCTCCTCAGAAGGGACTTCTGACTGCAGAAACCTCTATGCGCAAAGTTAAAGGAGGTACGGTCAGCTGTTTATCCTCAATACCGCTTCTTAATCTCCGTGCGCTTGTGCCTTTCTTTGCAACCTCACCCAAGGAGATACTGTTTCCCGATCCTGAAGCAGATATGGATATGCATTATTTGAAACTGCGCTTTTCTCTTATCAATAAAAAAACAAGCTACCTCGGAACGATATTTATCACAACGCTTGAATCAATGTTCTTTTATATGGAGGAGCATTGGGAAATGCTTTGTGATGATATTGAAAAGGGAACTATCAATGAATCGGTTAAACTTCCGCCTGAACTTCGGGGAAAGCTTATAAAGAAGCTTAAGCCTCAGCCTAAGCGTGCAGAGGAATTACGCAGAGAATTCAGAAAGGGCTTTGACTGTTCGCCTATAATTCCTCGTATATGGCCTAAGGTGGAATGGTTATACGGAATGGGAACGGGCGCACTTTCTCTTTATGCCAAAAAACTGAGAAGATATATCGGCGAGGATATGCCCATACATTATCTCGGATATACTGCTACAGAGGCATTTATGGCAGTTCCCATTGAGCTTAATTCCTTTGAATATGTTATGCTTCCTCAGAACGGCTTTTATGAATTCCGTCCCGTGGAGTCGGATGATTATGATAACCTTCTGACTATAAACGGGCTTGAAGAGGGAAAGGAATATGAGCTGATACTTACAAATATGAGCGGATTTTACAGATATCGCATCGAGGATGTTGTAAAATGCACGGGTTATTATTACGGCTCACCGAAGATCACCTTCTGTTACAGGCTTAATCAGATCGCAAATATAAGCGGTGAGAAGATAAGTCAGATGGCATTTGATGAGATGGTGGATGATCTGTCAGAATTTATGGGTGATATGTATGTGGGATACAGTATATACCCCGACAGATCGACTTCACCGGGACATTATGTTCTTTTCCTTGAATGCCTTGAGGAACCTGAAGAAGTTAAGAGATCACAGTATGCGGATGCCTTTGAAAAAATGCTTATTAAGGATAATGTTTCTGTTGAGCCTCTTATTAAAAGCGGTGCACTCGGACATCCTGAGGTTAGATTCCTGAGACGCGGTACATATGACGAATACCGTGAGATCCTCAGAAAAAGAGGTGCAAATCTCAATCAGGTCAAGCCGATCAAGGTTATTGATACTGATGAGAAGAGAGACTTCTTCTTCTCGCATATAATATGATCAGGTGAATTGTATGAATAAAGCTATAAAAGCAAGAGAAACTGAAAAACAGGAGCTTCTCGGAAAAGGTCTTACTGACAAAAAGGTAATAAATGAGCTGATCACTTTTAAGCACAATAATCCTGTGCTTTATAATAAGCGTCTGCCGACTGAGATGTATGATAAGGTAAATCTTATGTGCAGAAAATATATGGACAGAATGGCACGCTTTGAAATGGATTACGACTTTATTGTTGATGCCGAAATGTTCAGAAATGTTGCCGTTTGCTGTCTTGAAAGTGTACCTGTTTTACGCTCTCAGGTGGTAAATCATCCTGTGTCGCCCTATTGGAGGCTGGCGGATTATACCGTTGATGATTTTGTTTTTGTAAAAGAGGTAGGAGATATAGAAAAGGCAAGGACTGAATTTTTTGCACATGAGATACCTCTTACAAGCAATGTTCAGATGAATATTGCACTGTTTTACAATAACAATAAAACATATATTTGCTTTATCTGGAATCATATGTGTATGGACGGCGGCGGCTTCAAGATGTTCTGGAGCGATTTCTGCAGAAATTATACACAGTATGACCTTGACGGTATATCTCCTTTGTCATTTTCAACCGGCTCGCGGAAATATACAGATGTATATAAGGATATGGAAAGGGATAAGGCAAAAAAAGCACGGCTTCAGTTTGCAAATATCTCTCCGAGATCAGTCCACGGCTTTCCCTTCCGTAATAATAAGAGGGAAGACAGTGTAATTATCGTTTCGAGAAAAATACCCTCGGAAAGCTTTATTCCCGCAAGGGAATTTGCAAAAAGCTCAGGTGCAACTGTTACCGATCTTTTGTTAGCTTCTTATATAGATTCTCTTGCAAAAATTTCGGATATTTCTCCTGAGTCTCCGATAAGTGTTGCCTGTGCCACAGATCTTCGCCGTCATATAAAGGATCTGAGCACGGTCGGCTATACGAACCATGTGTCTTTTATACATTGTGCTTTGTCGCAAAGAGGAAACGGACTTAAGGATACATTAGAAAAGGTTTCCGAAAAAACAAGACAGCTGAAAAAGGATGAATTTATCGGTCTTCACGGTCTGCCATTACTGAATATTGCCTATAAGACAATGGTGTATCTGCAGGCAGAAACAGTAGTTAAGCTGTTTTATAATAATCCTTCATTATCGGTAAGCAATGTAGGGGTTATTGTTCCCGAGAGCTTTTCTCTCAGCGGTAATATGCCTTTTGACGCCTTTGTGGCGGGTGCTGCAAAAAATAAGCCCTGCGCCGTTATGACAGCACTTACGATAAATGATACTCTTTCTGTTTCAATGTGCCTTAGAGGAAATGAGAACGATAAAAAGCTTCTTGAAAGATTTTTTGATGAGTATGTGAAAAACATTAATTCCTGCAGATAAAGAATACCGCCTTCCGTTTTATGAAGGCGGCATTTTGTTTGTTCAGATGTTAAGATTATATGAGATAATTAATCATATTTCTGCAGATTTTGATTTTATATTATATTTACTCTTTATTTTTGTTGTGATAAAATGCTAATTAAGAAATCCGATAAGGAGATATTTTATGCTGAAGCGTATAGGCTTTACGAACAATCAATTAAAGCTGATAGCTGTTCTTTCGATGCTTTCAGATCATATCGGTAAGCAGTTACTGCCTCAATTTGAGATATTGCAGATCTTCGGCAGACTTGCAATGCCGATCTTTGCCTATATGATCGCCGAGGGCTGTTTTTATACAAAGAACAAAAGGCAGTATCTTATGAGGCTCCTGATTCTTGCACTCGGTTGTCAGGCAGTTTATTTTTTTGCTGAAGGCTCCTTATATCAGAACATTCTTGTGACCTTCTCGTTGTCGGTAATAACAATATTTGCTTTTGATAATTTTATTAAAAACAAGAGGAAGGATTCATTTTTAATTGCCTTTGCCGTAGCGGCATTATTGATTGTTGTCTGTATTGTTTGTCCCTTGATATTAAAAAAGCAGGGCTTTTGCATTGATTACGGTTTTTTCGGTGTTTTATTGCCTGTTGCCGTTTATTTCTCAAAGAACTGTTATCTGAAGCTTATCAGTCTTTCAGTCTTTCTTGTTCTGATTTCATTTGATCTCGGCGGAATTCAATGGTTTTCACTTTTCTCTGTGCTTGTACTTTTATTATACAACGGTAAACGTGGAAGGCTTCAGCTTAAATATCTGTTCTATGTATTTTATCCGCTTCATCTTGCTGTGATCTACTTAATAAAGCTTATAATTTCTGCTTAATTCTTGCTTGGTGTTTAGTTTCCTTTTGGTTGAAAGTTCAGCTGTATTATGCTATAATTCAAGAAATAAGTAAAAAAGAGGTAATACTATGTCGTTTGAAATGCCGAAATACTATCCCCCTGATTTTAATGAGGAGAGATTTTTATCTGCTCCTGATGTGAAGATCGCACCGGCTCCTAAGGACGGAGTCGCACCGGAGTATTATCACAGCACTTCAATGTATCCCGAATATTTTAAGCTCAACGGTAAATGGATTCTTGCTGAAGAGAGCCGTATGGATTCCTGCGTCGTTGTGAGTGACGATTCAAGACTTTTTGTTGTTGAAGCAAGAAATCTTAAAAAGGATGATAAGGTAATTCTCGGAAGAACGGAAAAATGCGAAGAGGGAATATATCTTCACGCTGACGGCTTCAGGAATGAGCATTCGGATATTGAGGATCAGTTTGTTTTCAGACAGGGAAGAAGCAGAGAGACCTCATATTCCCGTGACTACGACAATCTCTTTGAGCTTCTGAAATACGAAAAGCAGAACGGAAATATTATCTGGGTAATGGGACCTGCTTTTGCCTTTGATGCCGATGCAAGACGGGCAATGTCACTTCTTATTGAAAACGGTTATGCTCACGGAGTGCTTGCGGGAAACGCTCTTGCAACTCACGACCTTGAAGGGGCTCTTTTGCATACAGCCTTAGGTCAGGATATTTACACTCAGAAATCTCAGCCTAACGGACATTATAATCATCTTGATATCTGTAATAAGGTACGCCGATCAGGTTCAATTGAAAAATTCATTGAAGAATATGAGCTTAACGACGGGATTATCAGTAGCTTAGTTAAAAATACGGTTCCCTTTGTGCTTGCCGGCTCTATAAGGGATGACGGGCCTTTACCTGAGGTGATCGGTGATGTTTATAAAGCGGCGGATGCTATGAGAGAGCTTGTTAAGGGAGCTACAACTGTCATCTGTATGGCAACAATGCTTCATACTATTGCAACGGGAAATATGACGCCTTCCTTCCGTGTAACCGATGACGGGACTGTAAGACCTGTTTATCTTTATACCGTTGATATTGATGAATTTGTTGTGAATAAGCTTCTTGACAGAGGAAGTCTCAGTGCAATAACCGTTGTGGCAAATGTGCAGGATTTTATTACACTTGTTGCAAAGGGCCTCGGACTGATGTGATAATATGTTAAGGAGAAATTGTATGGAAGAATTAAAATGTCCCAATTGCGGAAAATTATTTCAGATAGATGAGTCGGGCTATGAACAGATAGTAAAGCAGATAAGAGACAGTGAGTTTCATAAGGAGCTTGACAGAAGAGAAAAGGAAATAAAGCTTCAGAAGGAGAGCGAGCTGAAGCTAATAAAAATTGAGCAGGAGAAATCTCAGAGCGAGGAGATTTCAAAAAGAGAAGCTCTTTTATCAAAAAAGGATATGCAGATAGCACAGCTTACTGCCCGTATCGACAGCAGTGAGAGTGACAGAAAGCTTGCCGTTAATGAGGCTGTCGGCGATGTTAAAAAGCAGCTTTATGAAAAGGATGCTGAAATAGCTGAGCTTCAGCGTCAGCTTAAAACAAAGGATTATGAAAGACAGCTGAGCGAAAGTTCTATTAAAAGTAAATATGAAGCAGAGCTTAAGATGAAGGAGGAGCAGCTTGAAACATATAAGGATTTCAAACTGCGTCAGTCAACAAAAATGATAGGCGAGAGTCTTGAACAGCATTGTCTCAATCAGTTCAATGCTATCCGTGTGACTGCTTTCCCGAGAGCGTATTTTGATAAGGATAATGATGCGTCCTCAGGAAGCAAGGGTGACTTTATCTTCAGAGAAGCTTCTGACGACGGCACGGAGTTTATTTCAATAATGTTTGAAATGAAAAATGAGGCTGATGAGACAAAGACCAAGCATAAGAATGACGATTTCTTAAAGGAGCTTGACAAGGACAGAAATGAGAAAAAGTGCGAATATGCTGTGCTTGTGTCAATGCTTGAGCCTGAAAGTGAATTATATAATTCGGGAATTGTTGATGTTTCATATAAATATCCTAAAATGTATGTTATCCGTCCTCAACTTTTTATTCCGATGATATCACTGCTTAGAAATGCCGCAATGAATTCTCTGAAATATCAGCAGGAGCTTCGCGAGGTTAGAAATCAGCAGATAGACATATTGAATTTTGAAGAGAATATGAATGTCTTCAAGAGCGGCTTTGCAAGAAACTATGAGCTTGCCAGCAGAAGATTCAATGAGGCAATTGCAGAAATAGATAAGTCTATTGCTCAGCTTCAGAAGGTAAAGGATGCACTTACCTCTTCTGAAAGAAATCTCAGGCTTGCAAATGACAAGGCTCAGGATCTCAGCATAAAAAAGCTGACAAAAAACAGTCCGACATTAAGAGCAATGTTTGATGAGTTAAGTGAGCAGGGCGAAGAGGAGAATTGAACATAAAATCAAGAGAGCATTTACGGTTTGTGAATGCTCTCTTATTTTTAGGAAATATTCAATGTATTTGAGGCTTTATTCTCGGAAAATATTAAATAGTTTATTCTATTATAAATGTTGTAATGCTGTTGGCTGTGAGGCTTATGTTAAAATTGCCGTTTATATAAAATTGGGGCAGCTCATTCCAATGCTCACCGAAAATTTTATCCCCTGAGGTACGTACAGACCTGACGGTTTTGTTTTCAGTATCAATTCCGTTAAATGAAAACGATACATTTTCCTCCTGATTCTTATCATTTACTGCGACAATTACTGTTTTTCCTGATTTCTTATCATATGCAGCAAGAAAACGGTTGTTATCAGTGTGAATAACGGTCATTCCCGGTCGTATAAATTTTGAAAACTGTCCGAAAGCATAGTATTTCTGGGTAAGTATTATTGCCTCATTATCGATATCTGCAAAAGCAGTTCCCCAGAAGCCTTGTGTAAGATCAGGAACTGCAGGCATATCAAGCCTTCCCTTGCTGTCGGGAACGGTGGAAATATAAGAGGCCACGATCTGCCAAATCACCCAGGCAGAGGGGGACAATGTATTGATATCCTCAATTATTTTTTCGCTGAGCCATAACGCCGGGCCCATTTCACCGCTGTCTTCACCTGCAACACCGCTCCAGTCAGTTTCGTCCATCCATATGTTTTTGCTGAGCTTTCTTGAAAGCTCACCTATATGCGGTAATGCCTTTGCATAAGTATGAGTGCTGATCCTTGATACCCTTGAAAGAGCCTCTTCGCTCAGCATTTTTATTGAAATATACTGAAGCATACAATTTGTTTCGTCGCTTGCCGTAAGAATAATATCATCAAGCTCATATCGGTGTAAGGCATCCGATACCGATATCAGTATATCGCTTTGCATCTTCCCGGGGGAAATAAAGCAGCCCTCCTGCTTGGGCGAATCCTTATGCCAATAATTTGAAAAGGGTTCATTCATTGCCGCAAGACTCTTAATCTTTATATTTAATGTATTATTGATATATTGACAAGCTTCAGCAAGATACTGCGCGAAATCATCAATGCAGGATGCTTTAAGATTATCCCTTGCCGCAGGTGTATTTCCCGAAGTGCAGCCGCTTTCAGTCATATAATAGGGAGGGGAGTTTGAAAATGCTTCAACAAAAGCTTCCTTTCCCGCCGCCTTGTATGAAGAAAGCAGAACATTCAGCTGACTATGATCTGTGTCGCTGTTAAACACGAAACGATCCTCATTTTTATCATATTTCCACCAGCCGGGCATTTCTGAATCCGTGCGTCTGATGTGATCATGAGTCGGATCATCTCCGCCGCCGATGTTGTATCTCATAATATTAAGACCGAGTCCTTCCTCAGAAAAAAACAGTCTCGCACTGTCCTGAGTCAGCTTCTCGCTGTGTCCGACTCTGTTTGCCCACCAGCAAAGGCTTGTGCCCCAGCCCTCAAACACTCCGTTATTTGTTTTTGATTCATTTGCTGTTGAAATAAGTATGCTTAACATATTTATCATCTCTCTCAGCTGATTATTTATAAATCTATTCTATCATATGAAGAAATTACGGGCAAGAAAAGAATTAAGTCATCGTCGCTTTCTTACAGAAAAAAGCTTGTTAAAACAAAAAAATCCCTCCGTTAAGAGGGATTTTAATTATGATCACCAGGTAATGCTTACAGTGAGACCGTCTACGGTGTAGCTGACATCACCCATAACATTATTGTCAATGGATTCGGTAAATGCATTGAGCATTTCTTCATCAGGCATAACGATCGATGTTTTAAGGGTGAGGGAAGAGGGAAGGTATCTTGCTGTTCCGATATGGAAGCCGCTTATCCACCAATGCTTCTGAAGCTCTCTGTTTACAAGAAGCTTATCCTTATGATAGATCTGCATTGACATATCGAGCATCTGATCATCGGTTGCGCAATTGTAGAAGGTGCCTGATTTTTCGGGCTCTCTGCTGTATATTCCTACCTCACCGCCGTTAGAGATGAAATAGTTACCCTTCCATATCTGTATCATCCATTCAAGACCGTCATATTCGAACTTGAAGCGTCTTGTGATATAGCTGTATGATATGGGCATTGTATTAGCGGCAATATCATAGAAGAGACAGAAGCCGAAGTTCCTCATCCAACAGTCAACAGTTGTGTAGACTATCATTTCTTTTACGGAGAAATTATATCCTGAGCCGAACATTCCTGTGCCTTCTTTGTTTGTGCAAAGACCTGTTTCCTTGTTTATTATAAGTCCGGGCTTATGAGTTTCCTTTGTGCCGTCCTGATAGGTTATTCTGAATTCGACCTCATAGATATCGGGATCATCCGTCTTCAGAGTATATACATCGCAGGACTTGATGAGGCTCATATAAGCACCTATTGCGTGACATACGGAAGCCATAATAGGATTGTCATTTGCAAGATATTCATCTCTTTTTGCATATCTTGCTTTTCTGAATTCGGTTATATCGATCTCATATTTATCAATAAAATATCTTGCGGGAGCATTTATATCGGGAAGATTTTTCACGATAAGCTCAAGATCAAGTCCTGACTCCTTGCAGATCTCCATTGAAAGCTCGGAAAGGAAATCATCTACCGTGATATCTATTCTCTCGGGCTCGGCTTCTTCGCCGGTGATAAGGTATTTAAATGTTTTGAGAACATTAAGTATCTTTCCGAAATCCTCAGTTGAAAGGATGGGGATGCCGCCACTCATAATTGAATCCATATATCCGTTGATTCCGGGAGTGAATTCTGCAGATGCAAAAGCAGGGAAAATGCTTAACATCATCATTGATGCCATAATTAAGGCAAGTATTTTTTTGGAAAGCTTCATAACTTATTTCCTTTCAGCTTAATCACAGTCAATTATAGTGCATTTTGCGGATAATTGCAAGTAGCAGAATGAATAATAGTGTGTTTTTTTCTGAAAAAAACAAAAAAGAATGATTATTCAAGGGTAATGCGTTGATTTTCATTGAAGTTGAGGTACAAAGAAGCTCCGTCTGCTCTGACAGTTATTTCATCAGCCTTTCTTTTTGCCCGACAGAATTCGCATTCGTATCTGTCAAAGGATGCTTTCTGCAATTCTCCGTTAACATAAAGACCGCCGTCAAAGGAGAAGCTAAGAGTTTTTTCTTCTGATGAGTAGAAAACACAACCGTTATCAGTAAAGCTGTATTTGTTGTTTCTGATCCGTGTTTTGAAATTTTCATAGCTTTCCCTTGAAATATCTGAAATTTCCGTGATATAGCAATGATAATCTCCTTCATTTCTGCAAAGATCAAAGTGTTTTATTTCAGGATATAAAGAGGGAACAGGTCTGCCTTTGAAAAGAGCATCAAGGGAGTCCTTATTATATTCTTTGTACCTCAGCTGACCGTCAGCTATCATCGACACAAATACGCCGTTTTTCCGTGCAACAAAGCGGTTCCCGTATAATTCGAATTCATCATAAAGCTCCTTGGGGACATAGGCGTGAGTGAGTTTACAGATGCTGCTTTCTCCGAAGCGTTTTTTGTCGGGAAGCTTATATACTGTAATATTTATGTTTTCGTGCTGTACACTTGAGGGCTTTCTGCCGTTTCCTATCCAGTATCCCGGAGAGGATGAAAAACGGGAGTTACCGTCACCTGAAGGATGGGTGGTGAATAATGTGAGAGAGTCGGAAATATTTGCCGTCCATATATGATCTTGTGTTCCGCATTCATAGGGATATTTCATTATATCTGTTATAAGAGAGAAATGCATAGATTTGTAGGCATAAATATTTCCCGAGCGTGTTGCAATTCCGTGAGGAAGTATGTTAAAGCGGTCTGAAATAAAAGCAGGGGAAAAGACCTTGAACAGTGAAACGGTGAGAAATCTGAAATATGACAAAAAATCATTGCTGAACATTCTGTTTTTCTTAAGATAGCTTATCGTATTGCTTATTACCTCAGGATTTGTGAATGCCTCTGCGCCGAATTGAGCCATGATCTGATACACCTCGGGACCTATCAGATCTTCATTTTTAAGATCTTCGGGGGATAGACCGCTGTGGCTTTTTGCAATAAAACTGCCGTCATTCAGAGCAATTTTTCTGATTGCATCGGGCAAAATGTATTTTTTATTTTTTACAGCTTCCGTAAAGCAGATAAGTATATAATTCGGCTTTATATCAAAAGACTCTTTTTGAATTGCTTTTTCGGTCTCAGAATAGTCAAAGGATGCGGACAGCTTTTTATAAGTTTCCTCACCCCATAACACATTCATTGCTGCTTTTATGCTGTTTCCCTGAAGATCTCCGCTTTTATTGTTTCCGTACATTCTGGGGCTTACAGCGGTGAATCTGTTATTGACGGAATATAAAGCAATATCAAGCCAGAGGATATCCATGATCATACTGATTCTGTTGATAAGCGTCTGATCGTCCGAATAGGCTATCAGATTTGCCATTGGAGAAATATCCTCTGCAAGGTAATTATTACTGAGATATTCGGAAAAGCCGTAATAAAACCTTTGCTTCATCCAATGCTCTATTCTGTTTTTTGCCTTTTGCCTGTGGTATTTGCCGTTGTTATTATCGTTTGTAAAAATTTCATCGGGCCAAAGCTGGCCGGTGAGGTACTCAGCCGCGGCAAACATTATCTGATGGTTTTCTGACCAGTAGCACATACTGTCTTCTCCCGGCTCGTCCATATGATACTTGAAGCCGAGAAGAGTTTTCTTTATGAGCTCTCTTGAGTCACAGGGGAGACTGTCAGGAAAATCTATATATATCTTTATGAGAAGCTGAAGCCTGAAATCTGCACAGTCAAATCTTCTGTTAACATACTCACATTGTCTCAGGAGCATATCATATATTTCGCTGTCAGAAAAATAAGGAGCATCAGGCTCATTGTTCAGAAAGAAGAACAGATCCTCAAAGCTTCTGCCCTTGCTATCTTTTGAATAGTATTCCGCTTCCTCTTCAGAAGGTAACACAGCCTTTGTTTTTTTTCTGAGAAGTATTGCGACTTCTGCAAGAAGGAAAACAATATATAGCAGGAAAACTGACAAAACAGTATATAAGATGATCAGATCAGCCACCTCTTTTCGTGTGTGGGCTTATGCCATTTTTTCAAGATCGGAAAGCTTTATCTCATATGAAGCTTCTTTTCCTTCAAGAAAGCTCTTCAGTTCCTCTATCATAAGATATGCCATTCTTTGAGGCTCATTTCCCGTGCTTCCGGCTATGTGCGGTGTAATTATTGCATTCCTGCACCAGAATAAGGGAGAGATATAAGGGAAATATTCTGCCTTTATCACATCACCCACAAAGGTATGTGAGGGATGAAGAAGAAGAGAAAGGGCAAGAGAAAGCTCCGAGACCTGCGCACCTCTTCCTGTGTTAATAAATACAGAGTGCTTTTTCATTGAATTAAAATGCCTGCAGCGGAAGAAGTTTCTTAGTTCTTTTTTGTTTGCAAGATGGTTTGTAATTACATCGCAGTCGGAAAAGATGTCTTCAAGGGTGCAGAGTTTTACATCAAGCTCTGCAGCCCTCTCTTTTGAAACGAAGGGATCAAAAGCATACAGCTCAATATCAGAATCCCGTAATTTTTCAGCAACCCTTGTGCCGATTGCTCCGAGCCCGATAATGCCGACTTTAGTATGAAAGTTTCCGGGTGAGGAATTTGCATGCACCAGCGAATATAGCGGAGCAATTCTGTAGCTTTTTGATGCCTGAAAAAAGCCTTTTGAGGCAAGCATTATCTGAGAAGCTGTATATTCTGCTACAGGCACGGCATTTGCCGCAAAGGCGCTGAATATTCTGACTCCGCTTTCAAGAAAGGGCCTTGCGAAATACTGAACGGTGCCGGCGCTGTAAAATAACACTTTAAGAGACGGCAGGTATTCTTTAATTTCTTCTTTTGAAAGTCTCGTCATTCCCCATGTGGCAAAAGCGATTTCGCAATCCTGAAGAAAATCCTTTTGCTTATTAATATTCTTTTTTGAGATTCTTTCCGAGAGAATTCCGTATTTGCTTAATTCGGAAAGCACTGCCGGAGTATATACTTTTGAAAACTGCAGAGAATTTGAGCCGAAGAGGGCTATTTTCATTTTATTATTCCTGCCTTGATACACAGATTTTTCATATCCTTATTAAATGACCTTTGTATTCCGAAAAGAGAATAAAAATAAGAATACTCGAGAAGTAAGGCACCGCTGAAATCCATATTTTTGTATTTTTCTATAAGAATATCGGCATAATCCCTTTTGAATTTCGGAAATTGCTCTCTTCTGCTTTCAGCAAAGGATATATGAACATTTGCTGTTTTGTCGAAGGTTCTTTCGATGCGGTCAAGGTCGGTATCTATATCCTTATAGATCGATTGAAAATATGTATAAAATACTGAATTGTCAAGGTCTGACATAAATCTCAGAATTGCATCCGTGTCATTATTAAATGTATTTCTGTGGCATTCTGCACTGATCTTAAGTCCGTAATCGTCGGCTATTACGCACATATTTTCGGCATCCTCGAGCAATTCATTATATGTATCTTTATCAGTTTTCTGACTGTCACATTTTCCGAGCCAGACTCTTACTGATTTAGCTCCTGTCACGGAAGCCTTTTCGCATACATTGTGCCAGTGGCGGGAATCCTTGCTTCCCACTCTGTAGTAGCTTCCGAATGAACAAACTTCAATATTGTTTTTACAGCAAAGAAGCATAATGCTCTGAGCATCGTTGAGAGTTTTTACATGCGCCTTTTCATTCCATTCGATCACGAATTGATGAGAGGGTCCGGAGTTATTATCAGGAGTTTTTTTACCAAAGCAGTATTCTTCAGCATTGTTCAGAATGCTGATAATTGCCTCCGGCTGCTTTATCTGATTGAAGGTTGAGGAGGTAAAGCCTATCTGCATAATAATACCTGCCTTTTTTATTGGAATAAATCTGCAAATCTGCCGAAAACTAAGAGAATGAGTGCAGTAAAATATTCTAAAATGTTATCAGCATTTTTTATATCCACATCGTAGCGTGTGCCGGTGTTTTCTCTTCCGGGTGCAAAATCAATGCTGTCGATGCTGATAACAGCTTCGTCAGAAGCTGAAGAAAATCTGAATTCAAGCTTATAAATGTCCTTAAGTTTATTGCTGTCATATGAAAGTGAGCATTCATTACCGAGATGATAAACTCTGTTAAGATCAAACACTACGGTGTGCCAGCTGCCGTCGGCGGGTATAGTAGCAGTACAGTCAAGAGTATTTTTTACAGCAGGAGAATACCATACGGCACAGCTATCGTAAAATCTTAATTCACTGATAACGATATCCTCGGCGCCGTTGTTTCTTATCTTAAGCGAGAGTGCGGAGTATTTGCTGTAATCACTTTCTGCATCTCTGAAGTTTACATTTATTAAGCCGTCCTTGTATGAAAGCACGGGAGATGCTGTGAAGGAGCTTTTTTTGCTTGTAAGCTTTAAGCCCTGATTTCCGCTGAAGGCATCCTCTTCGGAAAATGAGATTTCGCAATTGTTGCCCTTCCAGCTGTCATAATAGCCTGAAAGCTTGTCATCCTCTGTATACCATACCTTATCACTTTCACATTCTGTCCAGGGTTTTTCTGCCCAGAAAACGGAAGAATCATTTTTTTCTGTAATAAATGTGCTTACGGGAAGTGTTTTTTCGCCGTTAAGGGAACTATAGAGATTTGCTGTCTGATTGGAAACGCCGTATGCATATGCAACACCTACCGGCTCAGTAACATATTCTGAGCTGATCCTTACAGTATCCTTGCTTACAGCTTCAGCGTCGGCATTTACATAAATTCCGTCATTTCCGCACACGGAAAAGCCGAATATCTTTTTGTCTGTGCATAAAAGACCGTCTCCCACATCCGAAAATCTTACATAAATGCTGTTTTCAGAGGAATAAGCTTCTTCGGGAGTGGCAGCCGTATAAGCTTTATGATTCTTATATACAAGTCCTGAGGCGGAAAAAGCCATTCTTTCGCCTACAGCCTCCTTGCTTTCAGGGTGAATGAGTCCTGCTTCGGGTAAATAGGTGAGGGGCAGATCAGATATCGTAATCAATGCTCTTGATGAAGAAGCTTTCTTTTGTATATCACAGTATGAAATGTTCCAGTCTGAAATATTGAAGCCTTCATCGGAATAATAGAAGGAAGCGATCTGAGTGTATATCACGGGAAGTGCACCGTTATTGAAGCTGAAATGCTCGGTATAAGCCTTCTGAAGAAGATCAAACTGTTTGTCATACTGAGAATTATTGAGCATAAGGTCCGTTTCGCCCTGATACCAGATCATACCTGATATGCGAATATCCTTAAGCGCCGCAATCTTGTGATTGAAATTGGCACTCATATCAAGATAAATGTCGCGTGAATCGGCACTTAGCGTTTCATCTGCATACTGGTCGTTATTTACGAGATAATCCTTGACCTCGGGACAATTGTCGATTGCATTTCGTGGGATCCACGAGCGTATTGATGAGCCGCCGAGAGAAGCATTAAGAATACCGACGGGCATATTTATCTCTTCCATCAGCTTTTCGGCAAAAAAGTATGCCACGGCACTCATGGAAAAAACCGAAGGATGCTCACCGGTTATCCAGAGAGCGTCAGGAATATCGCTTAAGGGCTCAACGGGCACGGAATTGTCGGGAGTGTATGGCGGAACAAGAAGAATTCGCATCCATTCACTTGCAAGTGAATTTTCTGAGTACATTTTGCTTCCCGTTTTAGTCTGCGCCAGCGGATACTGCATATTACTCTGTCCGCTTGCAAGCCAGAGCTCACCGAAAACAACATTCTCGAGAGTATCAAATAATGCACCGTTTTCAAAAAGACGGATGCTGTATTTATTGAAGCTGCCCTCGGGTGCGGTAAAGAAGACTGTAAATTTACCGTTATTATTTACCGTTGCCTCAGAGGAAGTCACCACTTCATTATCAGAATCTGTCAATTCAAAATGTATCTTATCACCGGGGACTCCTGTTCCTTTTATTACAGCGGTATCAAGCTGCTTAAAAAGCATACCGTCACCGTAGACATTGAGAAGCCTTGCTGAGGCAGAAGCGGCCGGAGCTGAAATTACAGTGCAAAGTAATAATGTAATTACCGTAAAGAGCGAAACGATTGATTTTTTCATATAAACACCCTCTTGTTATTATTAATCAAATAATAACACGCATCTGTATATCAGTCAAGAAACAAAGTGTTAATCATATTTACAAAGCTCTGCAGTGATGGTATAATAACTGAAAAATAATATTTTCGGATGTGAAGCTATGGAAAATCTGATCGTAAGAAGTGCAACTGAAGAGGACGCTGAAGTGCTTTCGGAGATTTATTCTTATTATGTTGAGAATACTGCGATCTCCTTTGAATATACTGCTCCCGATGAAGAGGAATTCAGAAAAAGAATAAAAAATACCTTACTGAAATATCCTTATCTTGTGCTTGAAAAGGACGGAGAAATTATGGGATATGCATATGCAGGACCGTTCAAGACAAGAGAAGCTTATAAATATTCCGTTGAATTAAGCCTTTATCTGAAAAACGGCGTTCAGAAAAGGGGATACGGCAGAATACTGCTTACCGCTCTTGAGGAGAGCTTAAAGGAAATGGGCTATCAGAATTCAAATGCCTGCATAGCTTTTACCGAGACGGGTGACGAGTATCTTAATAATAACAGCATGGAGTTTCACCGCCATATGGGGTATACATTCGTAGGTGTTTTTCATAAATGTGCATATAAATTCGACAGATGGTATGATATGATATGGATGGAAAAGCTGATAGGCGAGCATAATTAATAAGAAAAATCTGACTTTTTTTGTATTTATGAACAAAATATTAAAGTTATGGAATTGAAAAGCAAATAAATATATGTTAAAATATTAATATTATAATTTAGGAGTGAAAATTATGGCTGTTTCCAATATAGGTGTTTTCCTTGGAAATATTGTTTTCAAGGGCTTTGAACATTTTACTTCTGTTCCTATGGAGACTCAGAGAAAAACTCTTGCCACCATAATGGAAAGAAATAAGGATTGCGAGTTGGGCAAAAAGTACGATTTCGCAAATATCCGTTCTCTTGAGGATTATCAGAAGAAGGTACCCTTATCGACCTTTGAGGATTATCTTCCTTTAATTAACCGTATGATTGAGAATAATGAAGAGAATATTATAACGGGCAGTAAGGTTATAAGATATTGCTCATCCTCAGGAAGTGTCGGTATTCCGAAGCTTCAGCCGAAGACAGCAAGAGATCTTTTTAATATGCAGTCTATGGGCTTTGCCGCAACACCTGCTTGTGCCGCAAAATACTTTAAGGAAAAGGGCATATTCAAGTCTCTTCCTGCTCAGATGGGACCTCTGCTTTTGTCACTTAACGGTCATCCTCTTAAAAACGGTATGCGCTGTAACGGTGCAGGTCAGATTCCCTTTACATACCTCACACCTCTTCTTCCTTACTTTACAACCACTCCCGTGGATATCTTATATCCCGAGGATGAAGAGAATACGGATATGTCATATTTCCAGCTGAGATTTGCTCTTACAAATAAAAAAGTAACCTATCTCGGCTCCATGGTCATTACTCTTATGCTTACAATGTTTGAATATCTTGAGGCCAACTGGCAGATGATATGTGACGACATTGAAAAGGGAACCATTGATCCCTCTGTAAGATGTCCGCAGTCATTAAGAGATAAATATTCAAAAAAGCTGAAGCCCAATCCCAAAAGAGCTGCAGAGCTTCGTGCTGAATTTGAAAAGGGTTTTGATACCGAAGTTCCGATAGCTAAGAGAATATGGCCCAAGGTCTGCTGGGGCTACGGTATGATAAGCTCAACGCTTTCAATCTATGTCGAAAAGCTTCACAGATATATAGGTGATCTGCCTCTTCATAATATGGGATATGCCGCAAGCGAGGGCTTTATGGCAATGCCTGTCACTCTTAATGCAAACGATTATGTTCTTCTTCCCAGAAGTATCATATATGAATTCCTTCCCGTGGATGCTCCTGAAGGAACAAGACCGCTTCTCATGGACGAAGTAGAGGTAGGAAAGGATTATGAGATCATAGTCACAAACTTCTCGGGACTTTACAGATACCGTATTCTTGATATAGTGCATGTTACTGGTATGCACAATAAGACTCCCAAGATCGAATTCCTTTACAGATCCAATATGGGACTTAATGTCACAAACGAGAAGACTACAACTCAGATGCTTGATTTTGTAGCAAACAAGATTCAGCAGGAATTCGGCATTTCCTTCAATGGCTACAGCTTCTACGGGGATAATGATGAAGCAGGTGAATTACCGAGATATGCTTTTCTTTGTGATACCGAATCAGATATTCCCACCGCTAAAAAGTCTGAAATTGAAGCTTTTATTGACTCTGCATTCAGAGAATGTAATGAAAAGTATGACAAATACAGAAGATGGGGTATGCTTCGTGAGCCCATTGTCTATCAGTTAAAGACAGGCTCCTATGCAGAGTATAAGTCCTCACTTGTGGCTCAGGGAAGAGTGCTTAATCAGATAAAGCCCGTTGTTGTTATAAATACACCTGAGAGAAAAGAGTTCTTTTTCTCCCGTATCAGGTAAGTTATCTGCAAGTAATATAATGTTAGGTTTATTAAGAGGGGAAAATAATGGAAAAGAAGATGTCAAAAAAATTATGGTTTAATATTCTGCTGTTCAGTCTTATGGGACAGGTTGCCTGGAATGTTGAAAATATGTATTTCAATACATTCCTTTATAATTCTGTATATGCCGGTGCTTCTCAGGGGGCAATAGAAGGAACTATGCCCGTTATAACGGCAATTAGCACGATGGTTTCATTGTCCGCTGTCACTGCAGTTGTAGCAACCTTTATTATGGGTACGCTCAGTGATAAGCTGAAAAACAGAAAGCTGTTCATTTCAGGCGGTTATCTTGTTTGGGGTTTTGTAACGGCTTTATTCGGCTTTATTTCCCGTGATAATATCGCATCATTATTTAATATCAGTGATGAGATCAAGATTCTTACCTGTACCGTATGGGCAGTAATCATAATGGACTGCGTAATGACATTTATGGGTTCAACAAGTAATGACTCTGCCTTCAATGCATGGGTAACCGATGTTACCACACCTGAGGTACGCCCGAAAGTTGAGGTAGCTTTCTCAATTCTTCCTGTTGTTGCAATGGGACTTGTTATGGGTGTAGGCACACTTGCTCAGGCAGGTACGATTTCTTATTCTGTATTCTTTATCAGTCTCGGTGCATTTGTTATGCTGTGCGGCTTTGCAGGATTTTTCCTTATCGAAGAGCCTCAGCACAAGATTACAGCCGAGGATAATAAGAATTATTTTGTAAGTCTTATTTACGGTTTTAGACCGAGCGTCATAATTAAAAATGCACGGCTTTATCTTGCTCTTGTTGCTTTATGTTGCTCAAGTATTGCAACTCAGGTATTTTTCCCTTATCTCCTGACTTATCTTCAGTATGTAATATTACCTGCAAGTGCTGAGATGAATTATCTTACGGTCGGTGTAATTCTTCCCGTTCTTGCTTCGCTTGCAGTTACTGTTGCTGAATTTTTAATTCTTCTTAAGACAGTAAAAAAGAACAAATCTCTTGCAATGTTTATATGTATTGCTGTATTTGCACTCACTCTCGGAGGCTTAAGCTTCAGCCATAATATCGTTACGGTTGCTGTTTTTGCATTACCCTTGCTCCCCGCAATGTTTATTTTTACGGTTCATATGAGTGCTTCGATAAGAGACTTTACGCCCGCAGGAAAGGCAGGTATGTTCCAGGGAGTCAGAATGATATTTGCTGTTCTTCTTCCTATGGTAATTGGACCTTATCTCGGTGAAAAGGCTTGCCTTAATTCAGCTGTCGAGTATGTGAATGAATACGGTGTCACACAGGTGGTTCCCGCTTCCTCAATGTTTGCTTACGCTGCAGTTGTCACGGCCTGCACTGCAATTCCTCTTATCTTCCTCGCCAAAAAAGGCTTCAAGGCTGAGGTGCAGGAATAAGATTAATGAAGCAAAATTTCTCACATTGCGAGCAATTTCCTATATAATAATAAAAAAGGCATCTTCATCTGAGGATGCCTTTTTTGTACGATAGATCATAAGTCAGAGAGGAGACGAAGAATTAGCTTGAGAATGCGTCATTATTCTGCAAAAAACGGCATAAATCTGCCGCCGACCGATTGGCAGACCAAAGATATTTTTCGGTCAGACAAACGGTCGGCAATTTTTTTGTTTTTCGCCGACCGAGGATTGCTGTGAGCCCTTATATATCAAGGAAAGTCAGATACGGTGTGATAAAATCGGTCAGACCGACGGTCGGCTTTTCGCTGACTTATAGCCGACTTACCCACGAAAAAGCGCCGACCGATCGTCAGACCCTTTATATATAGAATAAAGATAGAAGAAAGATAGAAGAATAATAAAGAAGAAGGGGGGGGAGTGACGACGCCCCCGTATTGATAGAGATCGTTTTTATATTTCTTTTTTTGTAAGGCTCCTTTTTATTAATCTGTATTTTTTTATCCGGATTTTTCGGGTAAAGAAAAGCCCCTTCCGAAAGGGGGAGGATTTTTGTGCCTATTTCCCTTTTTTGCTATTGAAAATTTTTTCTTCGGTGAGTATTAAGTGATATTGCAAATTAAAATTTGCAGTTATATTTTTGATAAATCAAAAGTGATATTGAAGCCTTGCGGCTTCAGTGTTATTTTATTCGCCGAAAACTGCCGAAGGCAATATCACTTGTCGCAAGACAAATATC
>JAFSGH010000047.1 GCA_017440965.1 Clostridia bacterium
TCAAAAGCTCACGGTGTCAAGAGGCAGAGCCTCTTGTCGCACTCCGCAGAGTGCGAAATCTCTCAAGCTTGCAATAGCGCAGGAGGGGAGAAAAACAGTCCGGTGGACTGTTTTTCGTTGGGAACCCTCGCCGGGGGTTCCCAAGTGCGAAGCACAAAATGATTAAAGCGAGTAATATGATTCCCAAGCTTTCCGTGAAGAGGGAAAAATTGAGTATTAAAAAAGCTCGGATTCAGAATGCCTGAGTCCGAGCTTTTATTATATAGGAAATTGCTCGCAAAGTGAGCAATTTTGCTTATAACAAGAAACACCTACAGTCCCCAAGATTGGGGGCGGGGGGTGAAGCAGAATGCTTTTTATATGTTATATTGAGAATGCCTGATGTACGCCTTCCTTTTGGAGATATCGGGTAAAGACATCGTCGATATCAACATCCTTTTCAAACTGAACATTCAGATGAATGGTAAGAAGGGTATTGTCTGAGGAGGCTTCAACTACCGAGTCAAAAACCTGAACATCGTTTGCCTTAAGGAAGGATTTGAGATTTCTGACAGCCTCTGCAGTATTGTCTATCTGCACAAAGCAGGGGACAAGATTATCGTTTGCAAGGACCTTATCGAAGCCTATAAGGAATTTATGGAAAACTATCTGAACGAGAAGAAGAAGCACAACGGAGACTATAGCCACTATATAAAGGCCTGCACCCATTGCCATTCCTACTGCCGCGGTTACCCATATGCCTGCCGCTGTGGTAAGTCCCTTGATGGAGATGCCCTTTACGAAGATCATGCCTGCACCGAGAAAGGAAATTCCCGTTATGATATTTGATGCAACTCTTGATACATCCACCTGAACGGAGTCAAGAAAAACGATATCAAGGAAGCCGTATTTTGAAATTATGACCATCAGAGCCGCACCCATTGCAACGATAATGTGAGTTCTGAAGCCTGCGTCCTTCTGTCTTAAGGTTCTTTCGACACCGATTATTCCGCCGCAGACACCTGCGAGGATAATTCTGATGACGAGCACCGGATCCGAATAACCGTTAAAAAATTCAATTATCTCAGCCAATCGGAAAACCTCCTAAATAAATAATATTATAGTATTATATGCTTCGGAATATGTAAAATCAAGCAAATAAAATATTTTCGGCAAAATGCTGAAAATTACCGTAAGCTTTTCGGCAAAAGATATAAGCGGATTTAAGTCCTTGAAAAGTTTATTTCCGATTGCTTGTTTATATCTGAATTATATGTTATTATAAAATGTAAATAATTTTTGAGGTGATATTATGAAGCTCAGAAAAATTTCAGCACTTATTATTTCAGTGCTTATGATCTTATCCTCTCTGCCGCTCACATCCTTTGCAAAAGCGGACGGAGAAGAAATAATATACACAGAGATGAAAACACCGATGCTCTATTCGTCATCAGGTGTTGCTTCGGCATCCTTTGAGGAGCTGTCTCAGGCTGTGGATATCAGCGCGCTGAAGGCATATATTATTGAGGCTCTGAAAACGGTGCCCTCAAGCATCGATATTTCGCAGTTCAATATTACATATTCCTTAAAGGATCAGATAAGCGAGCTTATATGGTATAACATTCCTGAGGCATTCAGCGTATACGGCATAGGCTTTTCCTATATGGGAGATAAGCTTCTTACAATTGCATTAGGACACAGAGAATTTGCAGATACAGAGAGTGAATATACCAAGTGTCTCGAGGAGTTTATAAGTGTCAGTGAAAGGCTGCTTCTCGGCGTCAAGGGAAATGACGCTCTCAGTGAAGCTGAAAAGGCTCTTCTTCTTCACGACAGACTTTCAATGCTTATTGAATATGATTATACTTCCGAGGGAGATATAAAGCATACCGCATACGGTGCTTTTGCAAAAAAGGCAGCCGTTTGTCAGGGCTATACTATGGCTTATATGTATCTTCTGAATGAGGTCGGTATTGAAAGCTATTACTGCTCATCGGAAAACATGAACCACGCATGGAATATCCTTTATATTGACGGCAAGCCTTATCATACGGATGTCACATGGGACGATACATCGTGGCAGAAAAAAGGCAGAGGAATTGTCGGAGCAGTCTCTCATGATAATTTCCTTCGTTCCACTGAAGGAATCATTGCAACGGAACACGACGGCGGCGATTTTGACACCGGCCCTTCGGATACTAAATATGATAATTATTACTGGCAGAGCTCCGATACACAGTTTTGCCTTGTTGATAATGAGCTTTATTATATAGACAATGTAAATTCAAGGCTTATGAAAGCAGGCTCTGATGAGGCTCTTTCGGAGCTCAGCGGCATCTGGCTTGCAGGCGGAAACGGCTATTTTACAGACAAGTTTTTCCGTCTTTCACAGTCGGGAAATGAGCTTTTATATTCAACCAACAATAAGATATACAAATATAATACAATAACCGGAAGCACCCGGGAAATTCTTGCTCCTTCGCTTGCCGCGGGATTTTCTGTTTTCGGCTTCATATATGAGGACGGTTATCTTGTTCTGGACATAAATGATACAATTAATAATAATGAGAACCTTTATCAGATAAAAGAGGCCTGTTCCTTTGTCTGTGAGCATTCCTTTGAGGAGACGGCAGATGAAAAATATCTGATATCCTCTGCTCATTGCAGCTCTGCTGCACTTTATTATAAATCCTGCTCTCTTTGCGGCAGTACTTCGGATGAGTCCTTTTATTACGGCGAAGCTGACAGCACTGTACACAATGCAGTGAGAACAGTGCCCGCAGTTCCCGAAAGCTGTATCCATTCAGGCTATACAGAGGGAGCTTACTGCGATAATTGTGAAAAATATATCTCGGGACACGAGGAGATCCCTGCAACAGATCATCCCGATAGGTATGATACAGATGAAATAAAGCCGACCTGTATAAACACAGGCTTCACGGCAGGCGTATACTGTCCCGACTGTGAGATCTATATCAGCGGTCACGAGGTGACAGAGACGGATGAAAACAAGCATATTAATACAAAAACCGTTATTGAGACCGCTCCCACCTGCACAGAGGCAGGCTTTACAGAGGGCATTTTCTGTAATGACTGTGAAAAATATGTTTCCGGTCACGAGAAGATCCCTGCAACAGAGCATCCCGACAAATACGATACTGATGAAGTAAAGGCAAATTGTATAAAGACGGGCTTCACCGCAGGCGTATACTGTCCCGACTGTGAAATTTATCTCAGCGGTCACGAGATAACTGAGATCGACAGCGATAATCATACAAATACCGAAAGCATTGATGCTGTTGAGGCTGACTGTGTAAATGTCGGTTATACTGACGGTGTATACTGTCACGATTGTAAGACCTATATCAGCGGACATACCGAGCTTCCCGTTGATTCCGAAAAGCACAATAACACAAGAGGCACAGAGGAAGAAAAGGCAAGCTGTATAAAGACTGGATTTACCGCAGGCGTATACTGTGATGACTGTGAAAAATACATCTCAGGTCATACGGTAATTGAAATAAATGCCGATAATCATATAAACAAAAGAGATGTGGCAGAAAAGGCTGCAACCTGTACCGAAAAGGGCTTCACGGCAGGTATATACTGTGATGATTGCGAAAAGTATATTTCAGGTCATACGGTAATTGAAATAAATGCCGATAATCATATAAACAAAAGAGATGTAGAAGGAAAGATTGCAACCTGTACCGAAAAGGGCTTCACAGCAGGTGTATACTGTAATGACTGTAAGACCTATGTAAGCGGACACAGCGTTATAGCGGTAAACGGCAAGAATCACAAGAATACCCAAAAGACCGAGGCTGCGGAAGCTACTTGTATAAAGACAGGCTTTACCGAGGGAGTATACTGTAATGACTGCAAGACCTATGTAAGCGGACACAGCGTTACCGCGGTAAACGGCAAGAATCACAAGAATACCCAAAAGACCGAGGCAGTAGATTCTACAACAGAAAATGTCGGCTACACCGAGGGAATATACTGTAATGACTGTAAAAAGTATATCTCAGGTCACGAGGAGATAGAAAAGAAGGCTGAATTTGTTGATACCGAGACAGCAAAGAACGACGGTAAAAATATCGTTATGACAACGGGTATCACTGCGGCTCAGCTTCTTACTCAGGCAACGAAGGGTGCAGTTATAAAGACCGCAGAGGGCGATACTCTTAAAGAGGATGAGGCTCCCGGTACAGGTATGACGCTTGTGCTTCCTGACGGCAAGGAGGAAGTGATCGTTGTATTCGGAGATGTTGACGGTGATGCAGGCTTATCCGCCGCAGATGCAAGACTTGCTCTGAGAACAGCGGTCGGACTTGAAGGCTTCACTCCCGATTCACCCTATTACAAGGCTGCGGCAGTAAGCGGAGAAAAAGAGGTTTCCGCCGCTGACGCAAGACTCATCCTCAGAGCTTCGGTAGGACTTGACGATCCGAAGAGCTGGATGGATGAATAAATAAATCAAAAAATGAACTGTACGGCTTTTAGTGAAGAGCTAAAAAACACGAAAATAAGGCACCCTCCGAAAGGAAGGTGCCTTAGCTTTGTTATCTGTATTTTGCACCGGGGAATGCCCGGGATCTTATAAGGACTAAAAGCTATGAGCGGTATTGCGGCATATTCTTTTTCCACATTCCCGTGACATAAAAAACAATACCTATAACAAAGGGGGTAAAGCCTGCGAGGGCATCGCCCAGCCAGAAGCCGTAGTATTCCATTTTAAGAGCTATTCCGAAAAGAATTGCAAGTCCGAATCGCATTATGATGCCGTCAAACAGAGCAGTTGCAAAGTTGACCTTTGTGTTTCCGCTGCCGTTGAGAAGGGCATTCATAATGGCTCTTAAGGCACTTGCATAGAACAAGAGCACCGCAATTCCGAAAAAATGCTCTCCTACTGCCACAACGGATAAGTCACCGTCTGCAAAGAAGCTGATGATCTCATTCTGGAAGAAAAAGAAGATAAGTGTTATTGTTGTAGCAACGGAGAGACCGATGACCGAAAGAGTTTTTAATATATTCTTTACTCTCTGCTCCTTGCCTGCCGCAATATTTTGTCCTACCATGGTAGAGCCTGCGGTATTCATAGCGGCGGATACGAGATTGCTGATGCTTGCTATCTTGTTTGCAATTCCCGAGAAAGCGGATACCTCGACACCGTATGCATTTATGTGAGAATTTACAAAGAGCTTTGACAGCTGAACGGACGCCATTTTGATAGCCATCGGAACACCGAGCTTAATAAGTGAAATGAGCATATCCTTGTCGGGGATGAGAAAATCCCTAAGCCTTGCCGTCAGCTCAAAATCCCGTCTTCTTCTGTAAAGAAAGGCGGCGCACATAATAAAGCTTGTGCCCTGACTCATAACCGTTGCAAGAGCTGCGCCCTTTGCGCCGATTCTGAGAAACACTACAAAAACTATATCGAGAACTATATTCATCAATGCCGCAAGGCTTATGAAGATAAAGGGATGCTTGGAGTCGCCCATTCCTCTGAGCACTGCACTGCACATATTATAGCCGTAAATAAATACAAGCCCCATCATACAAATGAGAGAATATTCTGCGGCGTTTTCATAGGCTTCTTCGGGAGTACGCATAAATCTCAGAAGCGGATCCTGAAAAATTATACTGAAAATGCTTATGGTAACTGCACTTGCAAATAAAAATGAGCACATAGTTCCCGTGAATTTTCCGAGCTTATCCTTTTGTCCGGCGCCTATATATTTTGCTACAAGCACCTGTCCTGCATTGGAAAAGCCTATTGCAACGAAGGTAAGCAGATTACACAGGTCTCCGCCGACGGAAACTGCAGAAATACCGACCTTTCCGTGAATCTGTCCCACAATAAACATATCTGCCATATTGTAGATTACCTGCATAAGATTACATAAAAACAGCGGTGCAGAAAATGTAATGAGCTGCTTTAATATCTTACCCTCGGTAAAATTTCTTATTTGCGAAGCCATAGTGTTCTCCCTTCTTCAGAAATCAAAAAAATCGGGCAGTGTTGCCCGAGATCTGAAAAGCCTGACAGTTACATTCCTTGATTTTTTCATTATAGGAAATTTTCTGTAATGTGAAAAATTATATGTCCCGCCCACGGGAAGTAAGCTTCACCTTCGCGACGGACTGTCCGAAATGCTGTCTGCATTAATATTTTTACCCTACCTGAACGGCTGCTGCAGTCTCTGTGGGCTGTTCCTGAGGGATATCGGCTGCCGCACTTGTCATTTGTTGTGCCTCGGTCACGGAAGCGACGGGCTCTTCATTTTCTGCAGTATCCTCATAACAAGAGGTTATTCCGTAGTATTCTTCAAGACAAAGACCGCTGTTATATATTTTTCCGGCAGTTTCAATGCCCACATATCTTATATGCCAGGCCTCATACATATAGCCTGTCTGTGCTTCCTTTTCCTTGGGATATCGGAGAATGAAGCCGTATTTATGGCAGTTTTCTGCAACCCATTTTCCCTCTTTTGTGTTTGCAAATGCAGAGGTTATTGTGTTAAGGTCAATTGCAAGACCTGTCTGATGCTCAGAGTGTCCGGGACGGGCGGAATATCTGTCTGCCGCCTCCTTGCCGTCACGCTCAGAATATCTTTTATATAATCTGCTCTGAAGCTCATAGGAGCGAAAACCCGAAGCATTCCAGAGGTTAAGTCCCTCTTTTGCGGCGGCAGACTTCATTTCGAAAAATGCCTTTTCGCATTCGGGAAGAAGGCTTCCGGGATTATAGTCCTCGGGAAGGGAATAGGTCTTGTTTGCAACAAGGACACCGTCAACATATGTAATACCGTCCTTTTTTGTTATAACAAAGCCTTTTTCCGTATAGCCGATTATTTCACCCTGCTCTTCGGTGGTCTCTTCCTCTGCTTCTGTATTTAAGTCCTGCGTTGTAATTTCTTCAGATGTGGTTTCTGCTGCGGCCGTGGTTTCTTCCCTTGCCTCGGTCTCAAGAGAATAGTATGTAGTCTCATTATCGAGGTGTCCCTCTGTAATAACATCGGGAAGAGTGGTCTCCTCGGTGATAATTTCAAAGTTACAGCCTGAAAAAGCTGTTATAAGTGTGACAGCCGCCGATATAAGTGCAAGCGCCCTTTTTTTCATTTTCTTTTCCTCTTTTCTTTTTTACCTTTAATATTATATACTCAAAATTTTTAATGTCAATTAAATAAATCTACTTTAAATTCACGTATTTTTGTGATATTATTACAATAAAAAGGAGATGAGAAGCAATATGACAGACTTTGCAAATGCTTTTAATAAGATTTTTTCGCTTATGCTTGCCGCAATGCTCTTATTTACAGGCTCGGTAAACTGCATATTTACGGGAGAAGTATACCCTTGGGAAAGCGAGAGCAGTGTCGCGGGACTTGAGACACTTACACGCTCTCAGGATGTTACTACAGACGGAGAATATTACTATTTCAGCGGAAAGCACGCTCTTGAAAAGACGGATATTACCTGTAAGGAGATAATCGCACTCAATCACGAGGCTATAGCTCCCGAGCTTTCCGAAAAATATAATTCTCAGCATATCGGCGGTATCAGCTATTATGACGGAATAATATATGCCGCCCTTGAGGACAGCAAGCAGTGGCAGCATCCCATAATAGCCCTTTACGATGCCGAGACTCTTGAATATACGGGCGTATGCTTTGAATTACCTCTTGAGTTACAGACAAGAGGTGTCCCCTGGGTTGCTGTTGACGGCGAAAACGGGGTGGCATATACCGGTGATTCGAGAAACTATACCGAGATATATAAATTCTCCCTTGAGGATTTTTCTTACATTGAAACAATTACTCTTTCAGAGGAGATAAGAAAGATCCAGGGCGGTGAAATAGCAGACGGCAAACTCTTTGCAGGCACGAACGATATTACAAGAGCGGTATTTACCGTAGAGCTTGAAACGGGCGAGGTCACAAAGCTCTTCGACAGAATTATGTATGAGTATAAGCTTATAGATAATTTCGGCGGCGAGGGCGAAGGACTTACGCTTTATAAAGCAGAGGACGGAACATATATCCACACTCTTCAGCTTGGCGCACTTTTTATTGATTCATCCCTCAGACATTATAGATACTGATAAAAAAGCTCCGACATGCCTTTTCGGTATGCCGGAGCCGTTTATTTGCGGTGTGAATTATCAGAATGCAAGGTATTTGTTCATAAATTTTTTCATTCTGCCGTTTATTGCGGAAAGCTGCTTTATTGCATCCTCTTTTTCTTCTTCTGTGCCTACTGCACAAATTCTCATAAGTCTGCCCTCCTCACGGCAAAGGTCATCGTGACGGGGGAAGTAATAATTTGCAAGGAAGCAGGCGTATCTTACAAAACGGTTTTCGCCTACTATTCTGAATTCCGTGCTTATTGTATCAAGGGCAACGGAATAGAAATCCTTAATGGAATTTATAATTGCCTTTCTTTCGTTTTCGGGAGAGAAAACAACGGTTGAGCAGATGAGAGCACCGTCATTGGATTCATATGAAGAATGGCTGTCCGTGCTTCCGACTATGGGGTATCTTCTTCCCCTTGCTTTGTCCTCATAGTATCTTACCACCTGGAAGCCGTTATGCTCGAAATATCTTTCACCGCCGAGAACCTCGAAGGCATCAAAATCCTGATTTTCCATAATATATTCGAGGAAGGCATCGGGAACATGAAGAGTATCGCTTATCCAGCAGGGATGGGGGAAGATGGCAAGGCCGTCAGCCTTTTTGATCTCTGAAAATGCCCACTTCATAACAGCGGCAGGTACCTTATCTACCTTTTCGGGAACCTCGGTCTTTTCCGCAAGCTCCTCTAACATATCCTCCCAGTCACAAAGCTCCTTTGCTTCGGGGGGAGTGACACCCGGCATAGCGCGTACCCAGTCATCACCTGTCTCACCGAAATATTCATCCTTTACAAGTGCATTTATCGAATACTTGCCGCCGAAGTTTACTATATGTGCATCAGCGGATTTGCCGTGAACATCGGGAAGATGCACCTCTTCTCCGGGAACGATAACAAATTCAGTGGGAATGTCCTTAAAGAATTCCATTGCCCTTATTGAGGGATAATATCTGTGATGGTCGGTTATTGCAAAGAAGTCATAGCCATGGCTTCTGTACATAGAGGAGACCACCTCGGGTGTCTGTCTTCCGTCGGAGCGGTTAGTGTGCATATGAAGATCGCCTCTTAAGGGATATCTGCCCACAAGATCCTCATCTACGGCATAAACACCGAACTGTTGGATCCTTCTGCCCTCGTCATTGAGAACTCTGATAAAATACTGCTGCTCGCTTTCATAGGTGTGTGTCACATCGAAGCCGCCGATCTCATTGCAGGTGAGTATCTTTTCCTTGTAGTCTGCGGAGGAGGGATAATCGCAGGGCCTGCCGCCGTTCATGGCGCAGATAAGCACCTTATAGTCCTTTCCGGGAGTAAATTCAGGTCTGCCGCCGGTAGGTCTTATATGCACCGTGATCTCTTTGCCGACGGGGAATACGAGAGGATAAACATCATAATTCAAAAGAAAGTCTGTCATTGGGAATGTCATTTTTGTAGTCTCCTTCTAAAAAAGATAAAACTATTTTAGCACTGCTTATATGAAATTGGTAGTCTTTTGTTTGAATTATCCGAAAAAACTTTTTAGCATACGGAACAGTCTGTTCATAAGTGTGACTACCCAGCGTATAGCTCTTAATATAACATCTCTGAACGAATCGATCACTTCAACCTGTGTGTCCTCTATCTTACCGTTGTTTTTGTCTGCTGTAATAAGGTAAAAATCACTGATACTGCCGTCTGCCATACCTTCGCACAGCTCATTGAAGGAAACGGCTCTTATCTCTCCTTCAATAAATGCTTCGGGATGTATCTCACCGTCAGTAAGCTTATTGCTGTCAATGGGAACACGGCTCATATTTTCTTCATCGTAGCGATAAAGCACGATATCTTCAAATGAAAAGTCGGAGAGCCTGATCTTTTCTATGTTTTCGTATTCAGTAGCAAATACTGAAATAATATCAAAGAATTCATAAGAATCAAGACTCAGAGTTCCCTCAAACAAGAGGCTGTTTTCTGAATATGAAAAAGGTATCACAAAGATGCTTTCGGTATTTTCCGTAAATGTGTGCTGTTTATTCTTTCTCTCGAAGATGCGCATATTTTCAGCACAGCCGACAAAGGCATTTTCGGTGAATTCGCTGTTACCGAGAATTATGACTGTTTCAAGCAACGGACAATTGTTGAAGGCTCCGTCTTCAATATGAATCTCCGGGGAGCGGATTATTATATAAGTGAGCTCACTGAATGAGGCAAATGAATTTTTGCCGAGAACGCTTATCTCTCCGCTGATAACGATTGCTGTGGTATCATCCCTGTGTTCATTCCATGGTCTGTATGAGGGATTTACGGAAGACGGTGTTGCTCCGATGCCTGATATCTCCGTCACGGTTGAGTTCTTTTTGACCGTAATGTTTTTGTAAAGTGAAGAATTGTAGTCGAAGATGATATCGGCATTAAATATTTCATCATTATCCTCATTGATCGCGATCTCGTTCCATTGCTGTTCGCTGCCGCCGTAGTATATCGTTTTTATATGTTTGTTCGTGCCGCTTGAGGATGTCCAGTTGAATGCAGACTGCCCTATAGTTTTTACCGTGGGCGGAATATAAAAAGTATTTTCATACAGCCTTACATCGCTGAAGGCAAGACTGTCTATTGTTTCGAGCTGACTCGTTTCCGATATGATGATTCTGTTTCCGTTAAGGGAGCAGCTGTAAAATGCGCCGTAGCCTATGGTCTTTACGCTGTCGGGAATAATAATGTCTTCGGTAAAGCCTTTGATTGAGGCAAATGCGTTGGCGCTTACTGTCTCGAGAGAAGAATTCTCTTCAAAAACGATCCTCTGAACATTGGTACAATTGCTGAATGCAAGGTTTCCGATAGCAGTAACACTGTTGGGGATCGTTATTTTCTTAAGTGCCGTATCCTGAAAGAAAGCATATTGAGGGATATTTTTAAGCTGTATTCCTTCTTCAAAATTTATATATTCAAGGCTGAACATATAACTGCAGCAGTTTTTTTCAATTGATGTGACGGTATTCGGAATATTCAGCGTTACTATACTTTGATTTTTATAAAAAGCATGATCTTTTATCAGTCTGACTCCGGAAGGAACAGTATATTCGCTGCCGCTTTTTGCAGGCGGGTAATAAACAAGAGTTTCCTTTGTTTTGTCAAACAAAACTCCGTCTGTATCCGTGTATTTTGTATTGCTTTCGGCAACATTTATTTCTTTAAGACTTGATACGGATACGCTTGATGTGACCACACTTTTTACCAAGGCGGGGATAGGTATTATTTCAAGCCGGGTTGCGCTGAATGCACTGAGATTGACAGTTTCCAGCTTGCTGTCTTCGGGAATGTCAATTGTTTTTAATGGAGAACCGCTGAAGGCAGATGCTCCTATTCTTGTTACGGAGACCGGAATAAATATATATTCCAACGAGGTACATTGTGCAAAAGAAGAGGCTGCTATATTAATAAGAGAGCTGTTTTCCGGAATTCTTACATTTACTAAGGACGAGCAATGAGAGAAGGCATAGGAATTTATTATTTTCACATCCTTGGAAACAGTAAGGTCCGTAACGGTTTCACATCTGTAAAAAGCATCTTCGGCAATGCTTGTAACACCGTCTGATATCACTATTTTTTTTATGAGGTCACTGTGTGCTTCCCAGGGAAACGGTTCAGCCTCCGTGCTGCTTGCCATTTCACCCGTTCCTGAAACAGTCAGCACACCTTCATCGTCTAAAGTCCATGTCAGATTTTCTCCCCATATACCGTTTTCAGCGGCTGAAGCTATGGGTAAAAGAACAGAAGAAGTGTTGCTTGAAAAAACAGCAACGGTAAACAGACAAAAGACGGCAAAAAATATGCAGAAGATCAGTTTTTTTGAGTTTTTCATCTTAATACCTCCGATATCCAAAACATTACTTGCATTTATTTTATAATAATATATAATAAAAGACAACAGAAAAATTTTATTTCGGTTTGCCGTTAATTCCGATTTTTACACCGAACTTTCTCTAAATATTGAAATTTTCTCGGAATAATTTTACTATTATATAGTTATATACAGAAGCGGATCAGACCCGCTGTTCTTTTTCTTAAGATGTTCGGTAGGTGAAATGATGAAAATTGCGATTTGTGAAGATGAGGCTGTTATATCTGAACAGATAAAAGAGATTACGGGCAGTTATTTTAAAAATCTTGATATGGATTTTTCCGTTAGTGTCTTTGACAGCGGAAAAAGCTTTGAAAGATCAGGTGAGAGCTTTGACCTGCTCTTTCTTGATTATAAGCTTTCCGATATAAACGGAATAGAGCTTGCTCATAACATAAGAAAAAATGATAAAAATATCGTTATCATATTCGTTACAGCATACAGTGAACACGTTTTTGAAAGCTTTGAGGTAGGTGCTTTCAGATATATATTAAAGCCTATTGAAGAGGATGAGATAAAAAAGGCACTTTACAGCTTTCTTGCTTTTTACGAAAACGATCTTACTCTCTGTGTTCCCACAAAACTGAAAAAGATATATGTGCCGTTAAACGAAGTGATATATATAGAGTCAGATGCAAAGTATTCCGTTGTCCGCACCATTGATGCGGCGTATGATTCCATAAAATCCTTATTGGATTTTCAGAATGTTATCAATTCCCAGTTTTTTATAAGAACACATAAACGGTACTTGCTTAATCTGAAATATATTTCCGAAATAGATAAAAATATTATTACGTTGACAAACGGAGAAAAGGTCGTTATAAGCCGCAGAAATCTTAAAGCCTTTAATGCTGCTTATACAAATTATCTGAAATACTCCGTTTAAGGGAGATATTATGGAGACGGTAACGGTAATTCTGTACATATTAAAGGATATTTCTGCTTCGGTATGTATATTTACCGTTATGTATTATATTTTCGGACAGACCTTTGATAAGAGACGGATAAAAAGGTACAGTGCAGTATTTTGTCTTCTCTTTTCTTTGAATGCTTTTCTGTGTATACATTTTCTCTATGTATCACCTGAAGACATCAGAGCTGTTCTTGATTTTGTCTCCCATATTTTGCAGATAAGCGTTCTGTATTTCTTCTCTTTTGAAAAAAGATTTTTGAAAAGTGCTCTTTGCGTTACCTTGCTTCTGTTTACTGCCGATATGGTATACTCTCTTATAGTTCCCTATTTTTCGGATGAGATAATGTTTGAGAGCATTGCGGATACCGTAATATTCTGTGTTATTTCTGCGGGGATCTGTTTCTTCTCCGGAAAGAACGGTGAGAATTTTCTGTCATCAGTTTTTTGTGAGATACCGAAGACGGTTTATTTTATGTTGCTGTTGTTTGAGCTTACTTGTTTTTATAAGGAATTCGGTGAGGCTGCTTCATGGTATAATGTGCTTTACATTATTTCTGCTCTCGGCATTACTTTTACTGTGTTTTATATGCTTTTTAAAGTGCTTATTGTGTCAGTACAGAAGAACCGCATATATGCTCAGATGCTTACAGAAAGAGATTACAGCGAAAAACTTATGAATGCAGATGAAGAGATAAGGCGTTTCCGCCATGATTATAAAAATCATCTGATAGTGCTCAATTCGTATCTTGAAAACGGCAGAACCGAGGAGGCGAAAAGGTATCTTGAATCAATGAATGAGCCTGTAAGCAGGTTTATGAAAAAAGTATCAAGCGGTAATTTTGCTTTCGATGCGATACTGGATTACAAGATGCATAAAGCCGCACAAAAGGGAATAGAGATCGTTTTTCACGGAACGGTTCCTTCCGACGGTATCAGAGAAGAGGATATATGTACCGTAATTTCAAACCTTCTCGACAACGCTGTTGAAGCTTCAGAGGTATTAACGCAGGGAAAGACCGTCAGAATTGATGCTATCATAAAAAACGGCTGGTTTATTTTAAGCGTCATAAATCCTTCAATTCCTCCCGCAAAGGGTAAACGCAGAACGGGAAAGGCCGATAAAAAGAATCACGGCTTAGGACTCGGAAACGTGAAAAGATGTATAAAAAAATACGATGGTACAATCTCATCTGACTATTCAGACGGAATGTATACCTGTAATGTAAGAATGAAGATCTGAATATAAATACAGCACCCCGTTTTTGTGACGGGGTGTTTTTTCCGCATTTTCCGAAAAACCGACCGCTGTTTTCGGTTGTGTTGAAATTGAAAAAATTAGTTGATATTCTTTCTTTATAAAATACGGAAAGGATATTGTTTATGAAAAAGAAGCTTATTTCTTGTTTTTCGGTATTATTAGTGTTAGTAATGCTCTTCTCTGTGACAGAGCCGTTTGTCTTAAATGCAGATGCGGCAGAATATCCCGCGATTCCTGCACTTAAGATAGCAAGAGTATATCAGCCGAAGTCTGATAATTGGAGATGTTACTGGGCGAGCGTTGCAACTGTTCAGGGATACTGTCTCGGTGAATATACATACGGCGGTGTGACTACTTCATACCGTATAGGAGGTAAAAATTATAATATTGTATCTAAGACAGATGCAATTTCAAAGAAACTTGAGGAATATACAGATCATGATGCAAACTATGCAGGTAATCTCAGCACATATCCCGTTCCGATGACGATCGTAAGAAGCGGACTCGGAAACAATACTGCAACTTATGAAAAAATATATAATCAGCTGAAGCAGGGAAAGCCGGTCGTTATTTACGGAAAGAGTGTGACCAACGGAAATCACGCAAGTGTAGTTATTGCATATAACGGTTCTTCTTCAAAACTTGAACCTTCAGGTTTTACTGTTATGGAAGTTAAGCATTGGAGCGATAGTCTGTGGTGGAACAGCACAAATGTATATAACAGATATGCCAATAATCCTCAGGAAAAGAAGGGTAGCGGCGAATCCTGTTATGTAACTCTCAGCTCGTGGCTCTCCTATGAAGACAGAACACTTATTCAGATAGTATATCCTACAAATCCCGTAGCAATATCTGATAATAATTATTCTGTCAATACAGATTCAAATTATACTTCTGTTTATACCACGGGTATTTCAGATGCTGATGCAACGATATATACATACCTTAAAGGTGCAACTGCTGTTAAGGGTTGCGGATTCTATATAGGTACGGACGAAAATGATCTGACAAAGGTAACAAAGAGTCTCAGCGGTGCCTCAGACGGTGCCGGTACCGTAGAATACATATACTACAAAATGAGTAAGTGGTACGGTACCCTTGAACCGGGAACGAAGTATTATTACAGATTCTGGTATACCGATTCAAACGGCAAAGAGGTAAAAAGTCCCGTCAACTGGTTTTTAACTACCGGTACAGCTGCCAAAACAGTTGCATCTGTAGGAATCAAAAAACTTCCGGATAAAACAGAATATCATCCCTTGGATTATGTTGATCTGACAGGTATGGTGCTGACTGTAACATACTCTGACGGATCATCGGAAGATATTACTGACGGTTTTACTCATACTCCCGATAAGATAACTATGGGTGGTATCTGGGATATCACTGTAACACACGAGGAAGTGTCAACGAGTTTTCAGATAGATGCCGGCTCGGATTCGTATCTTGAGCAGTTTTATCAGAGTCCTGATATAAGCTACAGCACTGAGATATTTATTGTCGGAGATACGATCTGTTTTAGTTGGCAGGACTGTTTTGCCGATACCCCCGAAGCATACAAAGAAAATAGCGGAGAGTACGGTTATGAGGTAACATATACCGTAAACGGTGAGGAGTATACATACTGTCCTGCGGAAAATACTTTTTCCTATACCTTTGATGAAGTCGGTACGTATATGTTTACTGTAAGCTCCTTCTTGGGTATGTCCTCTCAGGATTCTTGCACGGTTACTGTCGATGTAGCTGACGGACTTTATTTCAGTATTGATAGGATGACCTTGGAGTCTGATGTTTTTACTGTTTATTGGTATGAATTTTGTGAAGATGCCTCATATGAAGTAATTATAACTTATGATAATGCGATCGTAGCAGAAGACATTGTTGAAAATACACTTGAATATTCCTTTGATTGGATCGATGACGGTGTTTATACTGCGATAATTACGGCAATTTCTCCTGACGGTGAAAGGGCAACTGATGAATATTCATATTTTGCATATGATGACGGACCGGAAACAGATGACGGTGAATATGAAATAAAGGTATCTGATATAGTGGCAAGAGCAGGGGAAAGTGTTGATGTACCTATTGAAATAACATATAATCCGGGAATCGCAGGTCTGCGTTTATTTGTTTCTTATCCTGAAGAGCTTGAGCTTGTAGGAGTCGATGATAACGGACTGTTTTCAGGTTCTGTTTCTTCTTCCAATAAATATGAATCCCCGTTCGTAATAAGCTGGTTTTCTTCCTCGGGTGAAGATGAGTATACTATAGGTGAATATGTCACTCTCAAATTCAATATAAAAGAAGAGACTGCGGACGGAGATTATTATATTCAGATAACTCAAAAAGAAGGAGATGCCGTTACCTCTTCAGGCGAAGCTTACAATTTTATCACCGGTGACGGATGTGTGACGGTTACAAGCCGTCTTTCCGGAGATGTCAACGGTGATGACGGTGTTAATATGATGGATATCGTTCTTTTGCAGCAATATCTTAATAACTGGGATGTAGCTATCAGTGAGTCTAATGCAGATGTAACGGGAGACGGAAATATCAATATGATGGATATTGTTCTTTTACAGCAATATCTCAACAATTGGGATGTAACATTAAAGTAAGTCAGGAGAATACAGATGAGGAAAATAATTTCTGTGATAACGGTCATCGCATTAATGCTTTCGGGGTTTGTTTTTGCGAAGGCTGTATATGATGATAGGCCTTCGTTTGAGGCAGTTTCAAAAGAGGCAAGTGTAGGAGATGCGGTTTATGTTCCGCTGAGATTAAATAATAATCCGGGAATTACGGCTTTCAGGTTTACGGTTGAATATTCTTCAGATGATCTGGAGTTGACAAATATTACATATTGCAGTCTGTTTTCGAATGAAATATCGCAGATAAACCGTGCTAAGAATCCTCTTACGGTATCATGGTTTTCTACAGCTTCTGAAGATGAATATGATTGCGGGCAGATAGCTGTGTTGGAATTTCGCGTTTTGCCCGGAGCAAAAGACAGTAATATCACTATAGAGTATAGTGAAACAGATGTGTTTGACAGCAGCTTTGAAATAAAGAGCTTTGATGTGATCAACGGAAGAGTCACCGTTTTATCCGATGAGCTGCTGTCGAGCGAAGACCCCTCAATGACGGAGCCTTCTACAACATTGCCCCCGATTACAGAGCCTTCAACAACAATGGTTTGCCCGACAGAGCCTTCAATAAATGAACCTCCGTCGACAACTGAGCAGCCGATGACGGAAGATATGAATACGACGAATGAACCGGACAGTTATATCTGCGGAGATGTTGACGGTGACTCAAGTGTAAGTTCTGCCGATGCAAGACTTGTTCTCAGAGCGGCTGTGCAACTTGAAAAGCTCAGCGGATTTGAGCTTGTACTTGCCGATGCTGACGAAGACGGTACCATTTCAGCAGCTGATGCAAGAAAAATTCTTCGCTGTGCAGTTTCTCTTGAAGCTTTTGATAAAAAAGAAAAAAACAGAGATGAATGTCTGAAAAGCCTTCTGTGTACCGGATATTGGTATGATTTTTCGTTGCAGGCACTTTATTATACTGAAATGATATTTTATCCTGACGGTACATTTGATGAGTATGTACCAATGGAAAACGAATATATGAAGCTTATAAGAGAAGGGACATATACCGTTTCTGACGGAAGGATATTTTGTTATGAGGATTCTGCAAACGGCGGTAGTATGTACGGTAATTATTTTTATTATAATTCCGACGGCGATTATTGCAGAACAGAGCTTAAGAATATATTGGAGCAAGAATATATAGATATGTTCCATTTCTATGACAGAATAGATGTTAAAAAGTTTTTTGCGGAATATGAATACTTGACAGACGGCACCCCAATTTCTGACGCAGATATGCCTTTTTGGTGTCCGCCTGCAGATTACTCTGTACAACGGTATGATATGTCTTTTGCTGAATGACGCCTGATTTTAACTGAATATATGCTTATCGTGTCGGCACATGGCTTTTTTGCGGTGTGCCGATGCGATTTTTTTGCAGTACGGTGTCAAAAAAAGTATATTGCTATTGATTTAAATATTTTAAGGTGTTAATATATTATGTTGTATAAAATTTTTGAAGGTGAATTTTTTGAGCAGACGAGAAGATATAAGAAATATTGCAATTATCGCTCACGTTGATCACGGTAAGACTACGCTTGTTGATAAGCTTCTTAAGCAGAGCGGAACTTTCAGAGATAACGAAGTGGTTGCAGACAGAGTTATGGACTCGAATGACCTTGAAAGAGAGAGAGGTATTACCATTCTTTCAAAGAATACCTCTGTCAATTACAAGGGTATAAAGATAAATATTGTTGACACTCCCGGTCACGCTGATTTCGGCGGCGAGGTCGAGCGTATAATGACTATGGTAGACGGCGTTTTGTTGCTTGTTGACGCATTTGAGGGCTGTATGCCTCAGACAAGATTTGTTCTGTCAAAGGCTCTTGCTCTTAAGAAAACACCCATGGTCGTCATAAATAAGATCGACCGTCCGGGTGCGAGACCCGATGAGGTCATTGACGAGGTGCTTGACCTTTTCATTGAGCTTGGTGCAGACGAGGAGCAGATCGAATTCCCCGTTATCTTTGCCTCTGCCCGTGAGGGTTTTGCATCCTTTAATAAGGATGACAGAGAAGGGGATATGAGACCTCTGCTTGATGCTATTATTGATAACATTCCCTGTCCCGAATGTGAAGAGGAAGCTCCGTTACAGCTTCTTTTCTCTTCACTTGACTATGACGATTATGTTGGCAGGATCGGTGTGGGAAGAATTGAAAGAGGTACCGTAAAGGAAGGTCAGTCCGTAGTTCTTTGCCAGACAGACGGCGGCAGAAGAAATGTCAAGGTATCCCGTCTTTACCACTTTACGGGACTTGGCAGAACAGAGACGGATTTTGCAAAAGCAGGTGACATCGTTGCCGTTTCAGGTATAGAGGATCTTAATATAGGTGAAACTATATGTTCTCCCGACTGTGTTGAGCCTCTTCCTTTTATAAAGATAGACGAGCCTACCCTTGCAATGACATTCCATGTAAATGACTCTCCCTTTGCAGGCAGAGAGGGTAAGTTTGTCACATCAAGAAACATCCGTGCAAGACTTTTCAAAGAGGTTGAAACAAACGTAAGCATGAGAGTTGAAGAGACAGATTCGACCGATACCTTCAAGGTATCCGGCAGAGGTGAGCTTCATCTTTCCATTCTTATAGAGACTATGAGAAGACAGGGCTATGAATTCCAGGTCTCCCGTCCCAAGGTAATTTATAAGCACGAGGACGGAGTTCTCCTTGAGCCTATCGAGCTTCTTATTGTTGAGGTTCCTACAGACTATGTAGGTGCTGTTATGGAGAAGATCGGCTCAAGAAGAGGCGAGCTTGAAAATATGGGTACCCGTGACGGCGGAACAACACATCTTGAATTCAGGATCCCTGCAAGAGGTCTTATCGGCTACCGCTCGGAATTTCTGACGGATACCAACGGCTACGGCATTATGAATAACCTTTTCCAAGGCTATGAGCCCTATAAGGGAGATATACAGACCAGAGAAAGAGGCTCTATAGTTGCCCACGAAACGGGAGAAAGTACAGGCTACGGACTTTTCAATACTCAGGACAGAGGCAGACTCTTTATCGGCCCCGGTGTTCAGGTATATGAAGGAATGATCGTCGGCGAATGTGCAAAGGCAGAGGACATCGTATGTAATGTCTGCAAGAAAAAGCAGATGACGAATACCCGTGCCGCAGGAAGCGACGAGGCATTGCGTCTTGTTCCCCATTCAACACTTTCTCTTGAACAGAGTATGGAATTTTTAAGCGATGATGAGCTGCTTGAGGTAACTCCCGTATCACTCAGACTGCGTAAGAAGATTCTCTCCAAGGAAATGAGAATGAAGCAGCAGTTCAAGAAAAACTAAAGGACGGAACATAAATGGAAAAAAATAAGGTAACTATCACTGTAAGAAATCAGAAATATACCGTGATTTCAAGTGAAGCTCCCGAGGTCGTGAAGGCTCTTGCGGATATTGTCGATTCAAAGGTATCCTCACTTATGGGCTTCGGCTCAAAGCTTTCTCTTAATGAAGCCCTTGTGCTTACAGCTCTTGATCTTGCCAATGAGATAAAGGAAACCGAAAAGACTGTTTCAAAGCTCAGAAGTGAAATGGCAGGCTATCTTGAGGATGTTGAAAAGGTAATGATAGAAAGAGACAAGCTTAAAAGAGAGCTTGAAAAGCTTAAGGGCAAGAAATAAGAAAATATCTTATGCTGACACACCGTAAGATATTTCTTTATATTAAACCGAAATTAACGGCAGTGCTTGAATTTTTAAGCACTGCCGTTATTTATTACATTATTTTCAATAACAACGTCTTTAGCACCGTGTACCTCAACGGGCTCAGTGACACCGAAGATATTATTGGTTATACGGATGTTTTTATGATAGTAAGGGGCTTTTTCTGTCGGAGTAAAATCGGGAATTATCCTCACTCTCCCTCTTTCACCCGTAAAGGTACATCCCTTCAGAGTAAAATCGTTTACGGGGGATGCTTCAAACCAATAATTCATATCTCCCGTAAGAAGCACGGGGAGAGAAAACTGACAGCCTTCTATAACCGTTTTACCTCTTGACTGAAATCTCAGATGTGAATTTGCCTTTCCGAAGCGGCAGGACTCAATATAAATTTCGGGATTAGAGGAAATATTTTCGATAATATCCCCCTTTTCTGCGATTATCGGGCTTTCGGTTGTCAGAGTGACAGCCCAACGGTCGGCAATTTCAACCCCTGTCAGCTTATACCGTCCTCTTTCTTCAAGGGTACAGCCCTTATATACGGCTATTTCATCACCGACGGCAAAAACCTCCGAATAAGCATTCAGTGCGTGGCTCAGCTCACTTTTACGGGCAAAAAGCCGATTGCTCTCTGCTCCTATGCTATGATAAAAATTTGAGTGGATATTGAGCGCATCATCTATCATTCCCTCAAAAATACTGTCACGCAGGATAATTCTGCCCTTGCAGGCAACGAAATGTATACCGTCAGCGGAATTTGTGACAATACCGTGGGATAAGCCGTCACGGAAAAGCCTTACGCCGTCAAGGTTGATATTCTCCGTTCCGATGGCAAGAAATCCCATACCGCAGCCGTTAAGAATACGGTAATTCTCAATTTTTATATTCCTTGAATGATACATCGCAACACTTGATTTGAAGCGGTTTTCGTGTTCAAGCACAATGCTTACCGTATCATCCCAGTGTGAGGGAAACTCTCCGATAAAGGCAATATTGCCTCCTTCATTTCTTACCCTTATGTGCTTTATGTTGCTTGCAGGGGGTGAGGGCTCGGGAATTATATTTTCACCGAGATAAATAACATCAAGTCCCCTGCCCTCTCCCGTAATCTTATCAAATGCCTGAATGAACATACAGCCCTTTTTATAAAGCTCTCTGTCCTCATAGTCCCTGCCGTAGGGTATAAAGTTCCCGTTTTCAACTCTGCAGGGAAATTTATCCTTAATTTCCGCAACAAGCTCCTTACCGGTATTTCTGATAACATCAAGCTCGGTAAAAAGGGATCTTTCATATTCCACGGTCACGTTTTTCAGGGTTATATTCTCACAGCCGTCTATAATAAACGGCTGTATTCTGCCGATAAGCGTAATTACTGCACCGCCGAAATCAAGAGTAACATTCCGAAGCCCCTTGAGAATAAAAGCTGCATCAAGAAGCTCCGCACCCTCATGCACCGTAAGATATCTTTTATCTGTCACTCTTTTCGTATCGGAAAGCGAAATATTATCTGAATCGGATGAAAAAAGATAATAATTATCACTCTCAAATACGGTATGAACATCAAAGCTCTTCATTTTATCAGAGCTGTACTTCCCTGCCGGTCTTAGCGGACTCATAGATAGCACAAAGTATCTTTATCATATCAATACCCTGCTGACCGACGAAGATGGGATCCTTTCCTTCGATAACTACATCATAGAAGTGCTTTAAGTTGTTGGAGTGGCCGTTGTTTTCCTTGCAGTTGGGAGCGGTGATATTTATCTGCTGTCCGTTTTCCTCTGTGAAAAGCTCAAGGACACCGTTTCTCCAGTTCATGCCTGACTTCGTTCCTCTTAATTCAACAAAGCGGCATTCCTCCTTGATATTGGATGCCCAGCTGAATTCTATCTGCAGTATTGCGCCGTTGTCAAAGCGGATCATACCCATTGCAAGGTCTTCAACATCGAAGGTGCCCTCTGCATTCTTGTCACCGAAATCGGAATTTACGGAGTCAGAGGAGTCATTATCGGCAAACTTCATATAGGTATTGCCTGATACGGCAACGGGAGTGGGATTGCCCATAAGCCATATTGCAAGATCTATCATATGCACACCGAGATCGATAAGGGGACCGCCGCCTGACTGAGCCTTTGTGGTAAACCAGCCGCCCTTTCCGGGGATGCCTCTTCTTCTCTGCCAGCCTGCTCTGCCGCAGTAGATATCACCCATCTTGCCCTGCTCTATGTATTTCTTGGCAAAAACGGAGGCATCAACGAAACGGTTGTTTCTCATAACCATAAGAGTCTTGCCTGCCTTCTTTGCGGCATCGTTCATCTTTAATACTTCAGTTACATCAACTGCATCGGGCTTTTCACAGAAAACATGCTTTCCTGCTTCAAAGGCTGCAACGGCAATTATTGAATGAAGATAATTGGGTGTACAGATATCAACGGAATCAATGCTTTCATCCTTGAGAAGCTCATTGAAATCTGTATATACCTTTGCATCGGGGAAGTAATTGTCCTTAAGAAACTGTGCTCTTTCCTCGATGATATCGCAGACAGCCGCAACCTCAAGTCTTTCATCGTTGATATAGGTGCTGAGATGTGCTCCCTTGCAGATACCGCCGTTTCCGATAAGTCCGACACGCCATTTTTTATTCATAAGTCATTCTCCTTATTTTTTTTCTTTTATAGTAACATAATAATTTATTATAATCAATAAAAAACACAGGCTTTTTCCGTTTCCTGAAAGGCTTTTCGCTGCGAGGAAATGTCATTTGTTAAAATATTTGCGGTAGGATAACGATTTGCTGTTATTTTATTGACTTCTTTTGTTTTTGTGTGTTATATTTCAACTGAGGTGATCAATATGAAATTAGGTATAATCAACGGCTGGGAGGAAGGCCATTTCAAGGCTGTAAGCGAAAAAGGTCTCGAGGCTGTAGAATTCTGTATCAATTATAATTATGACTCGGCAGAGGTGCTGAAGAAGGCTGAGGAGATCAGGGCAAATTCGGAAAAATACGGTGTTCTCGTAGGCTCCGTCGGCAGATGGGGAATGGACAGAATAGATGAAAACGGAAATGTTATTCCCGAGGCTCTGCAGCACGATAAAAATCTTATTGACCTTGCTTCTATAGTCGGCTGTCCCGTATATAATGTAGGCTGTAACTATGTTGAGGGTAAAACATATTATGAAAACTGCCTTATTGCCATAGATTACTTAAAGGGACTTATTGATTATGCAAGGGATAAAGGCGTAAAGATCGCTACATATAACTGCGACTGGGCAAACTTTGTTTTTGAGGAAAGAGCCTGGGCTGTTATTCACGGTGCACTTCCCGAGCTCGGAATAAAATACGATCCTTCTCACTGCTTCAACAGAGGAGGAGATTACCTTAAGGAGCTTCGCGACTGGGGTAACAGAGTGTACCATTTCCATGTAAAGGGCGTTCTTCATGTGGCAAATGACGGCTTTGACGATCCGCCTGCAGGCCTTGACGAATTGAAGTGGGGCGCAATAATGACTATGCTTTATGTAGCTGATTATAACGGAGTTCTTTCCATTGAGCCTCATTCAGGTAAATGGAAGGGCGCAAAGGGACAGTGGGGCGTTGACTTCACCATTAAGTTCATAAGACAGTTTATGATGCCCGAGGACTACAAGGCATCAGACGATCCTTATATGCCGTAAGAATATACATTAAAAAAAGAGCTCAGCTCCGACGGGAACTGAGCTCTTTTCGTTGTGTCAGAATGAGAAAATATCCTTTATTGCAGCAAAGAGTGTCTTGAAGAAGTCGAGGATATCGGTAATTCCCATAATGCTGTTGCCCTCGTTTACATTTTCAAGGTTGCCCTTGCCTGTGGTTGCTTCACCGTCATAATCGGAGGTATGTGAGCAAAGCCATGAGATCATTCCCTCGGGATAGGTAAGAGTAACCTCTTCGCCGAGAGCATTTTTTGTGCTCATATGAGGATATGCGCCGTTTTCGGCTGAGAACATATCGTGGTTTACCGCATACCAGGAGTGGTGTGCGCTTGTGCAGCGCTTGCCGTCTTCAAAGCAAACCTTTTTGAGGGTTGAAAATCTTACATCTTCGGGAACATTTGTAACAGAGGAAAGCTTTTCAAAGGTCTTTGATACTGAGAAGTAATAGTTTACAAGGGGATCTGTCTTGCCTGAGGTGAACCATACGGGCATATCTGCGATCTTTTCAAGAAGAGCAGCATCGGGAGACCATGCGGGACAGATGGGGAAGGCTGCGGCGAACATATCGGGGAAGGCTATAGCCATCTTAAGAGTCATCTTGCCGCCCATGGAATAACCGCCGACATATATTCTTGAAACATCTATATTATCCTTATTTTTTGCTATGAAATCATCAATAGCTGCCTTTAAGGGCTCTATTGTGCCTTCATTCCAGCAGATACCCTTTGATTCATCGGATCTGGGAGCAAGAATAAATGCACCGCCGTTTGTAAAGCGAGCCTGAAATTCCTCGCTTGACCAATAGGAAACATTGGAGGCTGATACCTGAATTCCGTCCTTTGTACCGTTGCCCATACCGTGAAGCCATACAACAAGAGGATATTTATTCGTATCATTTTCCTTTACGGGGGAGAAATAACGGTAGTCAATGGAAAGTCCGTCTGTTTCGGGGCCTTCGCCGTATACGAACTGATCGACAAGTACACCAAGACCGTCTGCCATTGTTGCAGCAAATGCGGGAACAGCAGATACAGCAATGAGGCATAAAGCAAGAACTGCGGAAATAAGCTTTTTCATAAGAAAGTCTCCTTTTCTGTTTTTTATAATATTAATACCAATAATTTAACATTGTTTTAATAAAAAGTAAATATATATTTGCTAAATAAAGAAAAATAATCCGTTATTGACTAAAAAACATTTATCCTATACAATAAAAACGGTGATTTTATGATTATTTGCGGATTTCAGAAGCTGACCTTATTGGATTTTCCGGGGCACACTGCCTGTACACTTTTTACGGGCGGCTGTAATATGCGCTGTCCCTTCTGCCATAATACGCCCCTTGTTACGGGTACTGCCGAGGAGCGCTACAGTGAGGAGGAGATATTCTCCTTTCTTAAAAAACGGCAGGGGCTTCTTGACGGCGTGGCTGTTACCGGCGGTGAGCCCCTTCTTCAGAAGGATATTGTTGAATTTTTAAGCAAAATAAAGAAAATGGGCTATAAGGTAAAGCTTGATACCAACGGCAGCTATCCCGAAAGACTGCAGGAGCTTGTTGAAAAAGGTCTTGCGGACTATATTGCAATGGATATAAAAAACTGTAAGGAAAAGTATTCGCTTACAAGCGGTACGGAAATCGATATATCTGTTATCGAAAGAAGCGTGGATATAATAAAGGAAAGCGGAATCCCTCACGAATTCAGAACGACCGTGGTGAGGGAGCTTCATACAAAAGAGGATATTTCTTCCGTTGCAAGGTGGCTCGGAGAAGGGGAAAATTATTTCCTTCAGAGCTTCAAGGATTCGGGAGATATTCTCTGTCCCGGACTTTCTGCTCACGATGAAAATGAGCTTATTTCCATGGCCGTAGCGGCAGGAAAATATGTGAAACACTGTGAAACAAGAGGTATCTGACATATCAATATATGTTGTGTAAAATTTTCAGCATTGCCACTATATATTGTGTCAATGCTGATTTTTTCGGCTTTTTTACAGACAATTGACACAAAAATGCATCAATATATTGTGCATTGTTCCGAATTTGGAAAAATATTAACACAAGATATTGATTTTGATAGGCGCTATATGCTATTATTAGCAGGCACACGGTAAAAAAACCCTGAAAGACGGGTGTTTATCCATAAAATTAACAGATGCTAAAAGGAGGAAAAGAAATGGCATTTCAGGTAATTAAAAGAGACGGCAAGATAGCAGAATTTGATATAAGTAAGATAGCAGCCGCAATCACTCAGGCTTTCACTGCACAGAGCAGAGAATGCCATCCCAACATCATCGATTTCCTTGCACTCAAGGTAACAGCAGATTTCGAACCAAAGGTGAAGGACGGCTTTATTTCCGTTGAGGATATCCAGGACTCCGTAGAGTCAGTTCTTGTTCAGGCAGGATATGCAGATATCGCAAAGGCATACATCCTTTACAGAAAGAACCGTGAAAAGATCCGTAATATGAAGTCAACTATTCTTGACTACAAGGAGATAGTTGATAACTATGTTAAGGTATCTGACTGGAGAGTCAAGGAGAATTCCACCGTTACATATTCCGTAGGCGGACTTATTCTTTCAAACTCAGGTGCTATCACGGCTAACTACTGGCTTTCAGAGATATATGATGAGGAGATCTCTTCTGCACATAAGAATGCAGATATCCATATTCACGATCTTTCGATGCTTACAGGCTACTGTGCAGGCTGGTCGCTCCGTCAGCTTATTGAAGAGGGACTCGGCGGTGTTCCCGGAAAGATAACCTCTTCTCCCGCAAGCCATCTTGCAACACTTTGCAATCAGATGGTAAACTTCCTCGGAATCATGCAAAATGAATGGGCAGGCGCTCAGGCATTCTCCTCCTTCGATACATATCTTGCTCCCTTTGTAAAGGCTGACAATCTCTCCTACAGAGAGGTAAAAAAGTGTATCGAGTCCTTTATTTTCGGAGTAAATACACCCTCCCGTTGGGGTACACAGGCTCCCTTCTCAAACATCACTCTTGACTGGACTGTTCCTGCTGATCTTGCAATGAAGCCTGCGATCGTAGGCGGCAAGCCTCAGGATTTCACATACGGTGACTGTAAGAAGGAAATGGATATGGTCAATAAGGCATTTATTGAGACCATGATCGAAGGCGACGCAAACGGCAGAGGCTTCCAGTATCCCATTCCCACATATTCAATTACTGCTGATTTTGACTGGTCAGAGACAGAGAACAACAAGCTTCTCTTTGAAATGACATCAAAATACGGTACTCCCTACTTCTCAAACTATGTAAACTCCGATATGGAGCCCAGCGATGTCCGTTCAATGTGCTGCAGACTCCGTCTTGACCTCAGAGAGCTTCGTAAGAAGTCAGGCGGCTTCTTCGGAAGCGGTGAAAGTACAGGCTCAGTCGGTGTTGTTACCATCAATATGCCGAGAATTGCTCACCTTGCAAAGGATGAAGAGGAATTCTTCGCCCGTCTTGACAAGATGATGGATATCTCCGCCCGTTCACTTAAGGTAAAGAGAGAGATCATCACAAAGCTTCTTGATGAAGGTCTTTATCCCTATACAAAGAGATATCTCGGCACCTTCAATAACCACTTCTCCACCATCGGTCTTGTTGGTATGAACGAGGTAGGTCTCAATGCAAATTGGCTCGGCAAGGATATGACACACGAGGAGACTCAGGAGTTCACAAAGAAGGTACTCAATCATATGAGAGAGCGTCTTTCCGACTATCAGGAGATGTACGGCGACCTTTACAATCTTGAAGCAACTCCCGCAGAGTCCACATCCTACAGACTTGCAAAGCACGATAAGGTAAAGTATCCCGAAATAATCACTGCACACGAGGGAGAGACTCCCTATTATACAAACTCCTCACACCTTCCCGTAGGCTACACAGAGGATATTTTCACAGCTCTTGATATTCAGGATGAATTACAGACTCTTTATACATCAGGTACTGTATTCCACGCATTCCTCGGTGAAAAGCTTCCCGATTGGAAGGCAGCTGCAAATCTTGTAAGAAAGATCGCAGCAAACTACAAGCTTCCTTACTATACTCTTTCTCCCACATACTCTGTATGTCAGGAGCACGGATATCTTATCGGTGAGCAGTATAAGTGTCCTCTTTGCGGTAAGGAAACTGAGGTTTATTCAAGAATCACAGGCTACTACCGTCCCGTAAAGAACTGGAACGACGGAAAGAGCCAGGAATTCAAGGACCGTAAGGTTTATGATATTGAAAAATCCGTTATGAAGAGAAACGGCGTTGAGGAGGTTGCTCAAGCAGAGGAATGCTGCTGTAAGGCTGACAAGGTGCTTCTTTTCACTACCGAGACCTGCCCTAACTGCAAAATAGCAGTACAGTGGCTTGACAAGGCAGGAATTTCTTATGAGAAGCTTCTTGTTTCCGAGAATGCTGAGCTTGCTAAGGAGCTTGAGCTCAAGCAGGCACCTACTTTAGTTGTTTACAGCGGCACTGAAGCAGTAAAATATGCAGGTGTTGCAGCTGTAAAGAAGTATATTGACGAGCTTAAATAATTGATATCAACCTGAGAAACTGATACAAATATTGAGAGTCGGTACGAAAGCGTACCGGCTCTCTTTATCTTAATTTGCTCCGTGGATTCGGGACGGAGATAATAATTTCCGTGATTTACGGCAGAGGGCTTACGCCTGCCGATTTTTGTAAATGCAAAAATGACGGCTTGTATTGCAGAATTCGCTGTTGCAAATTGGAGATAATTGGTATATAATATTTTAAATAATAATAAAAAGGAGAAATTATTATGAAAAAAATTATTGCTCTCGCACTTGTTCTTGTTCTTTCTCTCGGCGTATTTGCCGCTTGCTCAAAGGATAAGACAGAATCATTTACTATCGCAGTTCCCAATGATACCACAAATGAAGCCCGTGCTCTTCTTCTTCTCGAGGATATGGGACTTATCAAGCTCAAGGAGGGCGCAGGTATCACAGCAACTATCCTTGATATCGTAGAAAATCCCCACGGCATCGAATTCAAGGAGGTTGAAGCAGCTCAGATCCCCAATGTTCTTCAGGATGTTGACTTCGCTGTTATCAATTCAAACTATGCACTTGCTGCAAACATCAACCCTGCTGAGAAGGCTCTCAGACAGGAGGGTTCAGCTTCCGCATACGGCAACATCGTAGCAGTTAAGGAAGGCAACGAGGAGACAGCAAAGACAAAGGCTCTTCTTGCAGCTCTTGAAAGCCAGAAGGTAGCTGATTACATCAAGACTGCATACACAGGCTCAGTTGTTTCCACAGTTGAAAATCCCGGTACAGGCTTTGATGAGAGCGTTGATTATTCCGCTCTTGCAGGTGAAAAGATCACTGTTGCAGCTTCTCCCGCTCCTCACGCAGAGATCTTAAAGATCGCTCAGGATATCCTCAAGGAAAAGAACATTACTCTTGAGATCAAGGAATTCACAGATTATGTTCAGCCCAATAATGTTGTTGATTCCGGTGAAGTTGATGCTAACTACTTCCAGCATCTTCCTTATCTTGAGGACTTCAATGCACAGAACGGCACAAAGGTCGTATCTGTCGGTGCTATCCACGTTGAGCCTCTCGGCATCTACGGCGGTAAGCAGACAAGCCTTGATGTATTTTCTGCAGAATAAAGCTTGATTTTAATGCCCTTGCCCCCTTGTTTCAGGGGGCGGGGGGTATTTTCCTGATAAACCAAATTTCTGAATTCGGAGAAAAACCATGATAGAGATAAAAAATCTTACAAAGACATTTGTGACCTCGGACGGTGAAGTTCAGGCGCTTAAGGATGTTAATATAAATATTGAGACCGGAGATATTTACGGAATTATCGGTATGAGCGGTGCAGGTAAAAGCACACTTGTGCGCTGTATCAATATGCTTGAAAGGCCCACAGAGGGTACCGTAATTATTGACGGAACCGATATGGCAGGACTTTCTCCGAAACAGCTCAGAGAAAAAAGACGGGATATAACAATGATATTCCAGGGCTTCAATCTTCTTATGCAGAGGACCTGCCTTAAGAATATCTGTTTTCCCCTTGAGCTTGCAGGTGTAAAAAAAGCAGATGCGGTAAAAAGAGCAAAGGAGCTTCTTGAAATAGTAGGACTTCCCGATAAGGCGAATGCCTATCCCGCACAGCTTTCGGGCGGTCAGCAGCAGAGAATTGCCATTGCCCGTGCTCTTGCAACAGATCCCAAGGTGCTTTTATGCGATGAAGCAACAAGTGCCCTTGACCCGAAAACCACACATTCAATACTTGAGCTTATCAAGGATATCAACAGAAAGCTCGGTATCACAGTTATTGTTATTACCCATCAGATGAGCGTCGTTGAAGAGATATGCCGCCATGTGGCTATACTTGATGACGGTGTTGTTGTTGAGATGGGTGCTGTGTCGGATATATTCTCTGCGCCGAAATCCGATGCGGCAAGAAGACTTGTATTCCCCGAGGGCTTTGACGAAAAAACAATGGAGGCTTATTCCGAGGAGCCCAGAATAAGAGTTGTATTCAACGGTGCAGATGCCGCAAAGAAGCCTCTTATAGCAATGATGGCTGCCGAAAAGGGCATATATGCCAATATTATGGCGGCATCTACAAAATCTATCGGAGAAAAGGCATACGGAAGTATGCTTCTTGGTATTTCAGGCGGAGAAGAGAAGCTTAAGGAGGCTCTCAGCTATCTGTCTGAGATCAAGGATATTACGGCAGAGGAGGTAAGAGACGATGTATGAGAATATTTTTTCTGCCGAAGCCTGGCAGTTTGCTCTTGAAATAGTAAAAAGTGAATTTTTACTGGGTATATGGGAAACCTTTTATGTAACTGTTGTCTCTACCGCAATCGCTATTGTTTTAGGACTTCCTTTGGGTGTCCTTCTCGTTGTGGGAGATAAGGGCGGTATAATGCCCCTTCCCAAGGCCTTTATGAGCACACTTAACATTGTAATCAATCTTCTCCGTTCGGTGCCTTTCCTTATTCTTATGATAATGGCGTTCCCCCTTGCAAGACTTATCGTCGGCACAACGATAGGTACGGTGGCATCCATTGTTCCCCTTGTAATTGCCGCTTTCCCCTTCGTGGCAAGACTTGTTGAAAGCTCCATAAGAGAAGTTAATCCCAATATAATAGAAGCTGCCCAGAGCATGGGCGCTTCCCCCTTTGATATAATCAGAAAGGTTATGATCCCTGAGAGCATCCCGTCACTTATTTCAAACTTTACCATTGCAATAACCACTATTCTCGGTTACAGTGCAATGAGCGGTATTATAGGCGGCGGAGGTCTCGGAAAGATCGCAATAAACTACGGATATTACCGCTATAAATATGTTGTAATGCTGCTTGCCGTTATTCTTCTGGTCATTATGGTACAGATATTCCAGAGCGTGGGCACGCGCCTTGCAATAAAGCTGGACAAGAGACTTAAAAACAAATGAAGCTTATAGATTTTCACACACATATTTACCCTGATGCCGTTGCGGAAAAGGCCACAAAAAGTATAGAGGATTTTTATTCGCTTGAAGCGGAAAATGTCGGTACTGCCGGGCAGCTGCTTGAGCAGGCTTCTCTTGCAGGTGTCAGCCTTAATGTTATATTGCCGGTAGCCGTAAAGCCCTCAGGCGTAGCTCATATAAATGATTTTGCGGTAAAGGTACAGCAGGAGCATAAGGAATTTTATGCCTTCGGCACGGTACACGCCGCTATGGAAAATATAGAGGATGAGATAAGCCGCATTGATGCTCTGGGACTTCACGGCATCAAGATACATCCCGACACACAGCTGTTTGATATAGACGACGAAAGGATGTTTCCCGTCTATTCCTATATGCAGGGAAAAATGCCCCTTATGGTGCATACGGGAGATTACCGCCATCCCTATTCGCATCCGAAAAAGCTTCGCCGTGTTATGGAGCTTTTTCCGTCACTTGTGTGCATCGGTGCGCATTTCGGCGGATGGTCCATGCCTGATGAGGGTGTAAAATATCTCTCGGATATGGAAAACTGCTATGTGGATATTTCAAGCTCCTTCTATCATCTGCCCTTATCAAAGGGAAAAGAGCTTATTTCCTCCTTCGGTGAGGACAGAGTGCTCTTTGCAAGCGATTTCCCCTTAGGCTCACCCGTGAAGGAGAGGGAAAATCTTATGAGGCTTGATATTTCCGATACGGCAAGAGAAAAGATCGCATACAAGAATGCCGAAAGGCTTTTAGGTATAAATATTTAAGGAGAGAGAAAAATGTCAAAATGGGATAAGGATTATCTTGATCTTTGTAAAAGAATATTATCCGAGGGTGTCAGAGTTGAGAATAGAACGGGTATAGATACCGTAAAGGTCCCTTCGCATCATTTTCATTTTGATCTTTCCGAGGAATTTCCCATACTTACCACAAAGCAGCTGTTTATCCGTCAGGCTGTTCTTGAGCTGCTCTGGTTTTATCAGGCACAGTCAAATGATGTCAGATGGCTTCAGGAGAGAGATGTGCATATCTGGGATGAATGGGAGATAGATGAGGACGGCTTCTGGACGGCAACTCAGATGATGCCCGACGGCAACGGAAAGCTTGTGAAAAAAGAGATAAAAAAGGAATTCGGCAAGGAATGGGCTCATACCATCGGTACTGCCTACGGCTGGATAATAAATAAATTTCAGCTTACTCAGAAGCTGATTGATACCATTAAAAATAACCCCCGCGACAGAAGAATGATTATGAGCCTTCTTCAGAATGATTATCTTGATACTGCGGTGCTTCCCTCCTGTGTATGGAGCAGTGAATGGGATGTGACCGACGGAAAGCTCAATGCCTGGGTACATCAGAGAAGCTGTGATGTTCCGCTCGGCCTTCCCTTTAATGTCACTCAGTACAGCGTGCTTCTTATGATGCTTTGCCACGTAACGGGGCTTAAGCCCGGTACGCTTGACTGGAGCATAAAGGATGCGCATATCTATGTAAATCAGATAGACGGCATAAAGGAGCAGATAAGAAGATTTGATGAAAACGGCTCTTTACCTGCACCAAAGCTCTGGCTCAATCCCGAGGTTAAAGACTTCTTTGAATTTGATAATTCAAGAGATATCAGGGATATAAAGCTTATAGATTATCAGCATATGGGAAAGATATCCTTCCCCATTGCTCAGTGAGGAAATAATATGACGGTTTCAATGATTGTTGCCAAGGGCATAAATAATGAGATAGGTAAGGATAATGACCTTATGTGGCATCTTCCCTCCGATCTTAAGTTCTTTAAGGCAGTTACTATGGGAAAGAGCATAATTATGGGAAGAAAGACCTTTCAGTCGCTTCCGAAGGCACTTCCCGGAAGAAAAAATATCGTGCTTTCATCGGATAAGGATTTTATCGCTCCCGGTGCCGTGACTGTCACAAGCATAGAGGATGCACTTAAGGAGAGTGAGACCGAGGAGGTCTTTATCATAGGCGGAGCAGGGGTATATAAGGAATTCTTCCCCCTTGCCGAAAAGCTTTATATTACCGAGGTGGAATTCAGCAGCGATGAGGCTGATGTATATTTCCCCGAAATAAGTCTTGACACCTGGAATGCCGAGATACTTGATGAGGGCGAGGAGAACGGGCTTAAATATAAGCATATTCTCTATATCAGAAATAAATAACACATATTTTGGAGAAGAAATGAAATTAAAGAGTTTAGTGGGTGATAGGTCATTTTATAAGATGACCTTTACTGTTGCATTGCCTATAATGCTGCAGAATTTTATAACAAATCTTGTAAATATGCTCGACAATCTGATGGTAGGCTCTGTAGGAACAGAACAGATGACGGGCGTTTCTGTTGTAAATCAGCTTGTTTTTATTTTTAATCTTGCAATATTCGGTGCCATAAGCGGTGTAGGTATCTTTACGGCACAGTTTTACGGAAAGAAGGACAATGACGGTATACGATATACCCTGAGATATAAGCTTTATATCTGTGTTGTGCTGTTTGCAATTGCCCTCGGGATCTTTCTTCTTTTCAATGAGCCTCTGATATCAATGTTTTTGCATGAAAGCGGAGACGGTGTCGATATCGCGGCTACAATGGAATATGCAAGAGAATATCTTTATGTGATCCTTTTCGGACTTCTGCCATTTGCGGTGGCAAACGCCTTTGCCGGTACACTCAGAGAAACGGGAGACACCTTTACTCCTATGGTAACGGGACTTGTGGCAGTCGTTGTGAACTGTTTATTCAATTATCTGCTCATCTTCGGAAAATTCGGTTTTCCTATGTTAGGTGTAAAGGGTGCCGCAACGGCAACCGTTTTATCAAGATATGTTGAATGTATTATAATAGTCGCTTATGCGGTGGCTAAGAGAAAAACAAAATTCCCCTATGTAAGATATATTCTTAAAAGCTTTACTATTCCGGGAGAGCTTACCGTTGCGGTCACCAAAAAGGCGATCCCTCTTTTTCTTAATGAGGTATTGTGGTCAACGGGTATGTCAATGCTGACTGTGGCTTATTCGCTTCACGGACCTATGGTAGTTGCCGCAAGCAGCATTTCAAGCACGGTAAACAACCTCTTTATGATAGCCTTCCTTTCCATGGGCTCGAGCATCGGAATCATAGCAGGAAGACTTCTCGGTGCAAATAAGCACGAGGAAGCTGTTGATGCAGTAAAGAAGCTTATTGCTTTTTCCGTTTTCCTCAGTATAATAATGGGAATACTTCTTTTCTCTGTCGGTTCGCTGATCCCCTCATTATATAAGGAGACGGATGACGCGGCAAAGGAGCTTGCGGTATATTTTATAAGAGTATTCTCTCTTATTATGTGGATAGATGCCATAGCAAATGCATCGTATTTCACCTTGCGCTCGGGAGGAAAGACCTTTATTACCTTCCTCTTTGACTCAGGTACATTATGGGTGCTCAGCGTTCCCGTTGCATTTATTCTGTACTACGCAGGCTTTTCCATACACTGGGTATATCCCATAATTCAGCTGATCGGTGTAGTAAAGGTCATCGTAGGACTTGCTCTTGTAGAAAAAAAGGTGTGGGTACGCACTATTATATAAATTAAGGAGAAAAAATTATGCTTATTCCCGAGTTTTCGGAAAACAAGGACCGCTCAATGCTTTTATACTTCAATGCAGAGGGTGCGGATATAAATAAAATGTATGATGAGCTCGAAAGGACATATGTGTGCTTTGAGACAATGAATAAGGTCTTAAGAGACGGGAAGCCCTATGTCGTGCTTGAGATAAAGGATGAGGAATAACAGGCCCACGTCATCATAGTTAAAATACAGAAAAACGGTAAGGATCACCATTTTTGGAGTCCTTACCGTTTTGTTTTGTGTTGCTTGAATTCTGCGTCAGACAGTATTTTCCCTCTTCACGGAAAGTTGGGGAATCATATTACTCACTTTAATCATTTTGTGCTTCGCACTTGGGAACCCCCGGCGAGGGTTCCCAACGAAAAACAGTCCACTGGACTGTTTTTCTCCCCTCCTGCGCTATTGGAAGCATAAGA
>JAFSGH010000048.1 GCA_017440965.1 Clostridia bacterium
ATACAGAAAAGAGACCATAATGGAAACTCTGAAGGCAGACTTCCTTCACGCTCTTAATCCTGCATTCGCAAAGATGAGCGAAATGGGAGTACGCTACAGCTCAATTCCTGCACATACAGAGGAATTAAGTGTAGCTATAGACTCAGCAATGGGACCCAAGTGGAAGCTTCAGAGAGGTATCAAGATTGAAAGCGTAAGCTTCAATGCTCTCAATGCTCCCAAAGAGGATGAGGACGAGATCCAGAGGATCAAGAAATCCATTATTATGTCCGACCCCATGCTTGCAGGCGGTTATCAGACAACAGGTATGACAGATGCCGCTATGAATGCCGCCAATAACCCCAACGGTGCAGTAAACGCATTTATGGGAATGGGTATGGCAGGAAATATGATGGGTAACACAGCAGCTCTTTTCCAGCAGGGAATGGCACAGCAGCAGTATCAGCAGGCTCAGCAGCCCGCTCCCGCTCCCGCACCTGCACCTGCTGACGGATGGAAGTGCTCCTGCGGTGCAACAGCCACAGGTAATTTCTGCCCCAACTGCGGCGGTAAAAAGCCGGCACCTGCAGGCTCCTGGAAATGCTCATGCGGAAATGATGTGACAGGTAATTTCTGTCCCAATTGCGGCAGTAAGAAGCCTGAAGAGGTTCAGGGTTGGACCTGTTCCTGCGGCAGTGTAAATCAGGGTAAGTTCTGTATGAACTGCGGTGCTAAGAAGCCCGAGGGCGCACCTTTATATAAGTGCGACAAGTGCGGCTGGCAGCCCGAGGATCCCCACAATCCCCCCAAGTTCTGTATGAACTGCGGCGACATTTTTGATGAATCAGACAAATCATAATTATTTATAAAAGGAGAATATAAAAATGGGACTTTTTGATAAGAAATTCTGCGACATCTGCGGTGAAAAAATCGGTATGCTCGGTAACAGAAAGCTTTCTGACGGTAATATGTGTAAGGATTGTGCGAAGCTTCTTTCCCCCTTCTGTGATGACAGAAGAAGCTCAACGCTTGCTGACATCAAGGCTCAGCTTCAGTACCGCGAGGAAAACAAGGCTGTTCTTCGTGCATTCAGCCCTATGATTACCATTGACGGTGATTATAAAAATATTTATGTTGATACTGCAAAGGGAAATTTCGTTGTTTCCTCCAATAAGCCCGGAAGCTGGGACAATGAAAATCCCGATGTTATTCCGATTTCAGCTATTACTTCATTGACTCTTGAAGTCAAGGAAGACAGAGACGAGATTTATTATAAGGACGCTCAGGGAAATAATAAGAGCTATGTTCCTCCGAGATATGAATATGAATATGATTTCATTCTTAAATTCCTTGTAAATACTCCCTGGTTTGATGATTTTGATGTTAAGCTCAATAACTTCAGGGTAAAGAATATGGGTTCTCCCGAATATAACCGCTATCAGCAGCTGGCACAGCAGGCAATGAACGCTCTCGGTGTAGGAACTATGCCTATGAACGGCGGTATGGGAATGAATATGGGCTACGGACAGCAGCCTATGGGTTACGGACAGCAGCCTATGGGTTACGGACAGCAGCCTATGGGTTACGGTCAGCAGCCTATGGGCTACGGTCAGCAGCCTATGGGCTATCAGCAGGCTCCTCAGCCCGGCTACGGTCAGCCTCCTATGGGCGGATATCAGCAGGCACCCCAGCCCGGTTTCGGTCAGCAGCCTATGGGCGGATATAATCAGGCTCCTCAGTCCGGCTTCTCTCAGCAGCCTATGGGATACCAGCAGGCTCCTCAGCAGGCCGGCCACCAGCAGAAGGCTCCTGCAGGAATGGCTGTGAACTGGACCTGTCCCTCCTGCGGATGTGCAAATGACAGCGGTAACTTCTGTCAGGCATGCGGAACCCCTAAGGCATAAAAAAAATGATAAAAAAAATAATAATTGCGGCGGTTATAATACTTGTTATTGCCGGTATTATAACTGCTGCGGCAGTTTATATGAAAAAGCATAAGAAAGACTATATTATCCTTGACGGTCCCGGAATGGTGCGTCAGCCACACGATTTTATCGACTATTGCAGCTACAGCTATGGCGGCGGTATAGAGGGTGAAAGTGAGCATATTGAGCTTACAAGGCATTCCGACGGATCGTACAAATACTCATATTCCTACTGTCCGTATAACGGCGGAGAGGAAACAGTTATTGAAAAGACCTTTTCTGATTTTGAGCCTGTTATGGATGAAATAAGAGAAATCTGTAAAAGAACGGGCGTGCTTACATGGGGTGAGCTTCCGAAGAGCGAGCTTTTGCTTCTTGATGCTCCGACTGCAACCGTGTTTTTCAGATATTTCGATAATTGTTTTTATTCCGTTAACAGTGATGATATTCTTCCCGAAAAAGGGAACGGTATATTTTCAGATATTTATGATTACTTGAAGTCACTTAAATAAGGAGTGAGAGAAATGTCTACATTATTACAGCAAAAATGTCCTAACTGCGGCGGCAGTGTAAGCTTTGATACAGGCGCGCAGAAGCTCAAATGTCCCTTCTGTGACAGTGAATTTGATGTTGAAGCAGCTGCAGGTCAGCAGACAGAAGACGGCGGTGCCGGTGCTGTTGATAATATCAGCTGGGAATCTGATACAAGCGAATGGACAACTGACGAAACAACCGGTATGAGAGTTTATATGTGTAATTCCTGCTCCGGTGAAGTTGTGGCAGACGAAACAACGGGTGCTACAAGCTGTCCTTATTGCGGAAGCCCCGTAGTAATGAAGGGTCAGTTTGACGGAGCGCTCCGTCCTCATCTTGTTATTCCCTTCAAGCTTGATAAGGAAGCAGCAAAAAAAGCCTTCAAAGAGCACATGACAGGTAAAAAATTCGTTGCAAGAGCCTTTAAGGACGATAATAAAATTGATGAGATCAAGGGCGTTTACGTGCCCCATTGGCTGTTCTCCTGTCAGGCAGAGGGACAGGTAAGCTTTGTTGCCGAAAAGACAACAAAAAGATGGTCCGATGCAGATAATAATTATACCGAGATTACTGAATATGACTGCTACAGAAGCGGTAATATGATATTTGACAATGTTCCCGTTAACGGCTCAACAAAGATGCCTGATGATCTTATGGAATCTCTTGAGCCCTTTAACGTAAACGAGGCTGTGCCCTTTAACGTTGGTTATCTTTCAGGCTATCTTGCTGATAAGTTTGATGTTGATGCCACAAGCAGTATGCCCCGTGCAAACGACAGAATCCGTCATAGTATTGCAGATACTCTCAGAAAGACCGTTGACGGTTATGATTCCGTTACAACAATTCAGTCAAATATGACGGTGCTTGGCGGTGACTACAAATATGCTCTTTATCCCGTATGGCTTCTTACCATAAAGCATAAGAACAAAGACCATGTATTTGCAATGAACGGTCAGACAGGTAAGTTTGTAGGAAACATTCCTACCGACACAAAGAAGGTAAAGACCGTGGGCGCTCTTATCGGTGCAGGTATAGGTGTTGCCCTTTGGGCGGTACTGAACCTTATAGGTCTTATTTAAGGAGGTGCGGAATATGAAAAAGATAATTACAACTCTTATTGTTGCGGTATTCGCTCTTTCCTTTATGCTTATTCCCGCATCAGCCGATGATTTCAATACTCTTGATCCTACGGGACTTTTAACTGAAGATGAAATGCTTGCTCTCGAGCAGCTTGCCGTTGATATTGAAGAGCAATACGGATATTTTGCAATGATATGTTTTGCAGAAAATACGGACGGCTATGAAACAATACTCGATTTCGGGCATGACCTTTATAACAGCTTTTCTGATAAAGATTATGCAGTAATTTTCGTTGATGATCTCAGTCAGAGCCTTTGCGATTTCTTTGTCAGTGAGAATTACGAGGAATGTGTATTCACATACGATGTTACAAATGCAATATTCAATGCTTACAATGAAGCAGAAACATACTATCTCGGAGCTGTTGCTTTCTATAACGGTGTTGCTTCGGCTCTTGAAAATGCAGGCATTGCCGCTTCCGAAGAAACAACTGCAGCAGAGGAAATAACTGAATCTGTCGCAGGCACACAGGACACAACCGCAGTACCTGAAGAAACAACTGCAGCAGAGGAAATAACTGAATCTGCCGCAGGCACACAGGACACAACCGCAGTACCTGAAGAAACAACAAAGTATGTTAATGTTGACAGAGTACTTCCGTTGGTTGTTGACAATGCTGACATATTGACAGATGAAGAAGAAGCATATTTCCTTGAAAGATGTCAGACCTTCACAGATGAATATAAGTGTGAAATTGCGATTGTAACAATAACAGATCTTGAAGGCAAAACCGCTCAGGAATATGCTGATGATTTCTATGATTACAACGGCTACGGCTACGGTGAAAATAAGGACGGACTTCTTTGCTTATATCTTGACGGCGAAGAAGGACAGCGAAATGCTACACTTACCACTAACGGCACTGCTCAGATGAACATCGGAGATGATGAAATTGAAGATATTCTTCTTGCAATCGCAGGCTCTGCAAAGTTCGGTGAATTCAAGGATGCGTTTGATTGGTATATTGATTTGTCTGAGGAGGCTGTAAAGCCCGTGCCTCCCTTGTTCTGGCTTCTTATATGTCTCGCTGTGGGTATGGTAATAGGACTTATTATTACAAATTCAATGGCGTCCAAAAACTACTCTGTACATAAGAAGGAAACTGCAGCGGATTACGTAAGAGAAGGCACACTTATGATCACAGGAAGAAACGATGTGTTTAGGAACACAAGAGTTAATGTGACTCCGAAGCCCAAGAGCAACAGCGGAAAGTCGTCCGATTCAAACGGCTCAACTCACACAAGCTCCTCAGGAAGAAGCCACGGCGGCGGCTCAATTTCCTTCTGATAAAGGAAAATAATAGGAGGAAATAAAATGGGACTTTTTGATAAAATAAAAAATCCGTCTGCAGTAAAAACTCCCGCTGCCTCAGGGGCAGGCGGAAATAAGAGTAAAAAGGTAGTTTTTTCAAAGCTTCCCGAGAGCTTTGAAGAATTCAAAAGCTTACCTGAAGCACAGCTTACAGATCCTTTTGATACAGCGGCTTTAACCGTTCTTGCATTCTGTTTTTATACTGAAAATAAGGAAGAATGCCTTAAAATGCTTGATTTCTTAAGAGGTCCGAGACCGCTGAGCGTAATGGATAAGCAGTTTATTGCAGACCGTTTCCGTGATAAGGATTATGTGCCCCGTTCATATTTTGAGGGGGCAGTACCGTCAAATAACTATTTGCCGTCAGAGCCTTACACGGTGATCGTGAGCGACAATCCTTATTCTTATGCACATGAAACCTATGCAACACTTTATGTCCGTTCGGGCGGTGCAGACAGCCTCAGAAGCGTGCAGATGCGTCTTGCCAAGGACGGGAAATGGTATCTGTGGGAGCAGTTTATTCTGGCAGATATCCGTCAGCCCGAAAGCATGAATCCCTGGGCATAAAACTTTCAGGAGGAAAAAACAAATGTCAGAGCATTGTATGTCAATTCCGTTCAGCGGAAATTTCTTTGCACGGGTGGTACAGGGAACGTTTGACATTACGGCATCGATATGGTTCAATGCAAAAATTGAATATGACATAGTTGATCAGGAGCGGCTTGATACAATGTTTGGCGGAATTTTACCTGCAGAGTTTATGCAAAAGGATGCCGAGTTTGCCGTTAAGAGAACGTTTACCGCGCTTTTTGAAGAGGGTGCTTCTCTTGATGAAATTAAGCACAGAACAGTAAATGAGGCAGACAGGGCTTTAGAGTACAAGCGCATTGAAGAATGGGAATCGAGATGCGGTGTCAGAGCTATACGCATTTCGGATATGCAGATTCAGGTGGATTATACGACAGAGAAATTACTTGCATCTGTAGATATCGGTGCTTCTACATCCGAAAAGCCTAAGGTCAATAGCTGGAAATGCTCCTGCGGCAACCTGAATTCGGGTAAATTCTGTACCGAATGCGGAGTGAAAAAGCCGGATTTCTGGCTTTGTTCCTGCACAAGCAATAATAACGGTAATTTCTGCACCGAGTGCGGAAAACCGAAAAACAGTTAAACTATAAAAAGAGAGGTAAATTAAAATGAAAAAAATACTCGCTTTATTAATGGCAATTATGCTTGTTTTATCACTTGCCGCATGTGGCGGTAACGAGGAAGAAACAACAGCACCCGCTGATGAAACAACAGCACCCGCCCATGAAACAACAGCCGCAGCCGAGGAAACAACCGAAGCTGCTCTTACTGAGATTGAAATCGTTGAAGAAGCTGAAGGTGTAGGTCCCGTTAAGCTTTCAAACAGCTATCTCTCATTCGAAATCCCCGAAGGCTTCGGTTATTACATTGATGATGCAAACCAAGAGGCAGGTGAAGACCAATTCCAGGTTATTGTTGACCTCAGGAATGCAGACGGTAATCGCATCGGTGAGCTTCTTATCAACAACAGAGGCGGTCTTGAAAGTGCTGACGAATATGCAAATGTTACTATTGACGAGTATAAGGATGTTGAATCGGTTACAGTAAGCGATGTGGATTCTGAAACATTCGGCATTTTTGATGTAAGACATTTTACTCTTGACAGAGGCTTTATGGTTGATAACCGTTATTTCGGTTATTATCAGATTCCTGATGAAACTGTTGAATACCGCAATGTTCGTTTTGAGCTTGAACTTCTCGGTTACTACTATAAGGATGTTGAATTTCCCAAGGCAGAATGCGAAGCCATTATGAATTCAATAGTAATCAAATAATAATCATATTTGCGGAGTGGCCGTCATATGCGGTCACTCTTTTTGACTTTTTATTCAATATGGTGTAAAATGTTAAAAACAGTTTTATTTTTCGGAGAAATATTATGAAAGATTTCAGTAAGATCAGTTTCAAATGGACATTCCGTGATTATCAGCAGAAGGTGCTTGATAATGCAAATAAGCATCTTCTCGACAAAAAAATACATATAGTTGCGGCTCCCGGAAGCGGAAAGACAGTTTTGGGACTTGAACTCATAAGAAGACTGGGGGCACCCGCTCTCGTTCTTTCCCCTTCTGTTTCAATAAAACAGCAATGGGGGGACAGATTCAAGGAATGCTATCTTCCCGAAACGGAAAATGTCAATGAATATGTGTCCTTTGATATTATGAAGCCCTCGCTTCTTACATCAATTACATATCAGGCGCTTCACGCCGCAGTAAACAAAATCCCTATGGAAACGGGAGCCGATGAGGATGAATTTGAAGCTGAATCGAGTGCTGATTTCAGTGATTTTGATCTGATTTCTCAGGTAAAAAATGCGGGAATAAGGACCTTATGTCTTGATGAAGCCCATCACCTTAAAAGCGAATGGCAGAGAGCTCTCGAAAAGTTTATCGGAATTCTCGGTGCTGATATTACTGTTATTTCTCTTACCGCAACTCCGCCCTATGACTCCGAAACGGGAGAATGGAACAGATACATAAGCCTTTGCGGTGAAATTGATGAGGAAATTTTTGTGCCTCAGCTTGTAAAACAGAAGACTCTTTGTCCCCATCAGGACTATATATATTTCAGCTATCCCACCGAAGAGGAGGCTGAAACTCTGAGAAGCTACAAGCAAAAGGCAAGGGACTGTACGAAATATATAATTGAAAACGGCTATGTTGCCGCCGCTTTGAAAAATGCGGGAGTAATAGGCGAAAAGCCCTTAAGTGATGAAATCCTTTATGATAATACCGACGGCTTTACTGCTCTCATTACTCTCGGAAAGGCCTGCGGTATCAATATTCCCTCCGATATAATAAAAAAGCTTTTCGGAAGAAAAAATGTTCCCGAAAATAATATTGAAATAACGGAAAAGACATTTCAGTTTATTATCGATAAGCCTGAAATTTTCGGGGAAGCTCTGTCGGAGGAGTTAAAGAACATACTTCTCGAAAACTCTCTCATAGAAAAAAGAAAGGTTCAGCTTATTACAACTGATAAGATCAACAGAATGTTGGCTTCCTCTATGGGTAAGCTTAAAAGCATTGAGATCATTGCAGAAAACGACGTAAATAATCTCGGTGACGGCCTTCGTATGCTTGTTCTTACGGATTTTATAAAAAAGGAAATAAAGAAAAGCATAGGAACAGACGATGAACTGCATACAATGGGAGCAGTTCCCGTATTTGAAGCCATAAGAAGAAGGCTCGGAGAAAAAACAAAGATAGCACTTCTTACGGGAACTCTTGTAATACTTCCCGATTCAGCTGTATCCTCGGCACAGAAGATCGCAAACGAGGAAAAATCAAGCTGTATTGTAAAGCCCATAGAGGGAACAAATCATTCCGAGGTAGTTTTTGGCGGCTCAAACAAGCATAAGGTCGGTATTATTACAAAAATCTTTGCTCTCGGAGAAATAAATATTCTTGTGGGAACTAAATCTCTTCTCGGAGAGGGCTGGGATTCTCCGAATATAAATTCTCTGATACTTGCAAGCTTTGTGGGAAGCTTTATGCTCTCGAATCAGATGAGAGGAAGAGCCATAAGAATTGATAAAAATAATCCCGATAAGGTGTCAAATATATGGCATCTCGTAACTGTTCTTCCCGACGGTGACGGTAAAAACACCGACGAGATCGAGGGCAATGATTTTCTCACCGTAAAACGCCGTTTTTCCTGTTTTCAGGCTCCATCATATAATAAGAGTGTCATAGAAAACGGAATCAAAAGAATAGACATTTTGACCCCGCCTTTTGATAATGCAGGTATAGACAGAATAAATTCCGAAATGCTTCGCATTTCCTCTGACAGAAAAACTGCCGCATCCCGCTGGGATTTTGAAATAAAGGGAAGAGCTACACCTGTTGTAAGCGATGTAAGTGAAGTTCCGATGTCGGTTTATCCTAAAAAGAAGGTATCAAGCAATAAGCTTTATGCGATTATTTTTGCTGTACTTGCGGTACTCGGTATTGTAATCGCTGTGGTGACAGGCTTTATCGGCTCTGTTTTCGGAATTGCTGTCACAATAATGTCCTTGTATTTTATGATAAAAAAGGCATCCTTTGTAACAAAGAATTCCACACCCGAAAAAACGGTTACGGGACTTTCCCGAGCTGTTCTTAAAACCCTCCAACAGCTTAAGGAAATTGACTCTTCTCCGAAAATAAAGGTAAATGTAAAGAGAGCCTCTGACGGAAAATCACTTTCTGTAAGCCTTACGGGAGCGAGTGAAAGAGAATCAAAGGTCTTTATTAAGGCCATATCGGAGCTTTTTTCTCCTATCGATGACCCCAGATATGTTATTATAGGTATCAAGGCAAAAAAGAGAAATTTTACAAACAGCTTTTCCTGTCCGTCTGTTATCGGCGTTAATAAAGAAAGTGCGGAAGTTTTCAGAAAATACCTTAAATCTCCCGCAGGAGATTTCGAGCTTGTTTTCACAAGAAGCGAAAACGGAAGAAAAATTCTCAATGAGTGCAAAAAGCTCTCTTTCCTGAATTCGATCCGATGAATATTTTATAGAATAAGAAAAAATCTTACGATTTGTCACTCCCCTACCCCCAATCTTGGGTGTAGGGGGTGTTTCTTGTTATAAGCTAAATTGCTCACAACGCGAGCAATTTCCTATATAACAAAAAAATTACCGGGGAGTTTTATGTCCCCGGCAAAACTATTAATATTTAAGATCAATAATGAGCAGCACCGCATTCACATACAGGATTCATTCCGAAAAGCTTTCCAAAGAAATTGATTATCTTCCATATAAAACCTAAAAAGCCATTATTGTGGCAGATATGTTCACATTCGGAAACAGGCATATATACTTTAACAGTGCTGTTTCCAGTAATTTTTATAAAATATTCCGTACTGTCATTCAATTCATAAATAGCATCTCTTCCGTCAGCAAAGGATCCAACTATAGAATTCCCGTTAATATCATATATATCAATGTGTGCATAAAAATGATTAAAAGCAATCATTATATACGTACAATCTGCATTGAAACGGAACCATACCCCATCATCCGCTTCAATCAAATACTCTTTTCCGAATTGTATTTCCGGGCAATCCTTAGGTAAAACATCAACTTCATTTGCCAACGCTTCAATCACAAATCTATTTCCGGAGCAAAAAACAAAAGTTGGTGCACAAATGATTATGGTTGCCAATAATAATGATAATACTTTTTTCATTTTTATAACCTCTTTTCTTTCTATATGAAATACTGGAGCCAAATTGCATAAATCATAATAAACAAAAAAATGACAATTCTGACAACAGTAAGTCATATAAATAATAAATTAGGAACTATTCCTCTTATTATTATACTACTATAGCTCCTATTTGTCAAGCAAAATCGGAAGTAAAATGTCTATAATAACATCATAGGAGGAAGATTAATGCTTATTTTCGATATGCGTGCAATAGGAAACAAATTACTGGACTTCAGAAAAAGAGCAGGACTTACACAAGCAGAGGTCGCTGAAGCATCAGGACTTTCAGACAGAACCTATGCGGACATTGAGAGAGGTACTGTAAATATGCGAACAGAAACGGTGCTTCGTATATGCAAGGCACTTCATATAACTCCCAATGAAATTCTTACGGAAGAATCACCGATAGACTATAAACAGGAAGAGATATTTGCAAGACTCTCATTATGCAAACCTGAAGAACGCTCAACTGCGCTTGAATTATTAAGTATTTATCTTAATTCCCTTAAATAGCAATAAAAACATTTATACAGATAAATATTTTCCGCAAATGTCTTTTTCCGTTTAAATAACATTTTATCTACACTTAAGCACAACAAAAAAGGAAGGCCGAAACCGGTCTTCCTTTTTATAAAATCTGATTCAATTTGTATAAAATTGCCAATTTGTGACATCCTGAAAGACTTAAAAGTCTTGATATGTAAGCATCTTACTTATCCTGACTCTTCATCGTGGGGAAGAGGAGGACGTCTCTTATTGCCTGGGAGTCGGTGAGGAGCATTACGAGGCGGTCTATGCCGTAGCCTATGCCGCCTGTGGGGGGCATACCGTATTCGAGGGCTGTGAGGAAGTCTTCGTCGGTGTGGTTTGCTTCTTCGTCACCGTTTGCGAAAAGCTCCTCCTGAGCTGCGAAGCGCTCTCTCTGATCGATGGGATCGTTGAGTTCTGAATATGCGTTACACATTTCTCTGCCGTAGATATAAAGCTCGAATCTTTCAACAAGACCGTTGGAGCCGGGCTTTTTCTTTGTAAGAGGAGAAACCTCGATGGGATGATCGCATACGAATGTGGGCTGAATCATCTTTTCCTCGCAGAATTCCTCGAAGAAGAGATTCATAATATCGCCCTTCTTGTGATGCTTCTCAAATTCAACATGATGCTCCTTAGCAATAGCCTGAGCCTCTTCATCGGTTTCAACTGTACTGAAGTCAACGCCTGCATATTCCCTGATAGCATCTGTCATTGTAATTCTTGCAAAAGGCTTTTCCATATCAATTACAGTTCCGTTGTAGCTGATAACTGCACTTCCGACTACCTTGTTTGCAAGATAACGGAACATACTCTCTGTAAGCTCCATCATACCCTCGTAATCTGTGTATGCCTGATAAAGCTCCATAAGAGTAAATTCAGGATTATGACGGGTATCAACACCCTCATTACGGAAAACTCTGCCTATTTCGTAAACTCTCTCCATACCGCCTACGATAAGACGCTTGAGGTAAAGCTCAAGAGAAATTCTGAGCTTAACATCCTCATCAAGAGCATTGTAGTGAGTTTCAAAGGGACGGGCAGCAGCACCGCCTGCGTTTGAAACAAGCATAGGAGTTTCAACCTCAATAAAGTCTCTTCCGTCAAGGAAATTTCTGATCTCCTTAATGATCTGAGAACGCTTCTTGAAGGTATCCATAACATCGGGATTAACGATGAGGTCAAGGTATCTCTGACGGTAACGGGTATCAACATTTGTAAGACCGTGATACTTTTCGGGAAGAGGAAGAAGAGACTTGGTAAGAAGTCTGATCTCCTTACAGTGAACGGAGATCTCTCCCCTTCTTGTTCTGAACACAAAGCCCTTTACCTCTACGATATCACCGATATCCCACTTCTTGAATTCCTGGAAGGTTTCCTCGCCGATATCGTCTTTTCTTACATATACCTGCATTCTGCCGTCACGGTCATAAACATCGATAAAGTTAGCCTTACCCATATCACGCCATGTTTTGATTCTTCCGCAGATGCAAACATCCTGATTCTCAAGCTCATCAAAGCGATCATTGATCTCCTTTGAGCGGATATTCTGTCCTGCCTTTGTTATTTCAAAGGGATCTCTTCCGCTTTCCTGAAGAGCATTTAACTTATCAAGTCTTATCTGTCTTAATTCATTTACATTTTGTTCCTCTTCTGCGACAACTGCTTCGCCGGAGGTTAAAATTTCTTCAGCCATAATCTTAATTTCTGCTCTTGGCAGTATCCTTTCTTATTTTTCGAAAAATGCCGCCGTTAGAGGCGGCAAATGATCAGTCCTTAAATATCTCAAGGATCTCAAGAACACAGTTACCTGCGGGTGTTTCAACAGTAACAACATCGCCGACCTTGTGTCCGAGAAGCTCTTTTCCGACGGGTGATTCATCGGAGACCTTGTTGTTGATGGGGTCAGCCTGAGGAGCGCCTACAAGCTGATAAACGACCTCTTCATCATAGGTCTTATCAAAGATCTTTACAAAAAGACCTGTGTGAACTGTCTCTGTAGTAAGTGCGCTTTCATCAAGAACGGTTGCGTGACTGAGAGTATATTCGATCTCGCGGATTCTTGCTTCAAGCTTAGCCTGATCTGATTTTGCCTCGTCATATTCACTGTTTTCTGAAAGGTCACCGAAAGATTTAGCTTCCTTGATCTTTTCAGCCATATCGCTTCTTCCGGTAGTACGGAGCATTTTAAGCTCTTCTTTAAGTTCCTCTATGACTTTCAGAGGTAATACATATTCTTCTGCCATTATAAAAATTCCCTTCGGTTTATTTATTATATATATTTATATATTTTATTTTTATTACTGTGATTTGTCAAGTATTTTCTTAAAAGACTCACTGTTCCTGAGTGTCTTCCTCTTTTTTATCATCAGTGCCGAGCAGATTATCGATATTCTGGAAAATATCGTCTATCTCTTCGTCGGTAAGCTTTCCTTCTGATTTGAACATATTGACAATACCAAAGATACCGTCAATAAAGCCTGTGACAAAATCTGTTACCTGCTCACCGTCAGGAAGCTTATCGTTTTCTTCACCCTCTCCGCCTTCATTCTCTCCGGGCTCGGGAGACTCGGGCTTTTCAGGAAGCTCAGGCTCTACAACGGGAGGCACGATAATTACGATCTTGATCTCTTCGCCCTCGGGCACTGTATCAAATTTCTTTTCAAGGCCTACTGCAGTACGAAGTGTAAGTCTTGCGTCAGCAGAATCAATAGCGCCGCTGAAATCGATATCACCGTAAATAAGATCCTCCTGAGCGGTTATATTTTCAAGTCCTACTCCATGTCGAAGAGCAAGTCTTGCATCAAGAGATTCAACATCACCGCTATTATCAATATCACCGAAATATCTGGGGAGCCAGTCAAACTGCGAAAGCTTAATTTTGACATCATAATGAAGATATATCATACTGTCCTTAAGAATTTCCTCGGGTGTCATCTGATCCTTGCCGGTGTTTTCAAAGACCTTATTTGCAATATCCAATGCAAACTTAAAAACATTCCAGCCGGTTCCCGCATATGCTTCAAATGCACGGACAAGATCATAAACTGACATTGAAAAGCTGTAGGAGATCTTCTGTATATATGTTGTCAATTCTCCGCCTGCATTGAAATCTGCCTGAACGGCTGCATCAAAGAACTGAAAATCCGCAAGCTTTACCTTATCAAGAGGATCGTCATCCTCATCGAACTGTACACCGCCGAAAATAACGGGATTGAGAGTACCTGTGGGAAGATCGTATAGCTTAGGTAATGCCGATGTGTCTTTATCATCGATAGAACAATCGGGGAAGTAATAAATAAGTCTTTCCTTTTCGTTCTCTTCAATATAGCTTAACTCATATTCATCATCTGCCGTAAGAGCGGACACATAATCCTTGCCGCTGACGGGAAGAAGATATTTTACATCGGTTCCCTTTGCTATATTCATATCAACATAATCGGAATTAGCATCCGTAAGATTAGCAACAAGTCCGTCAAAAAGACCTTCATCAGGAGTAACAAGGGATTCAACTATCCAATTTACCCATTTTACCGCATCATCGGAGAGATCAGCGGCTGACTTGGAGCCGATAGCGTATCCCTCTTCCGTATTGAGCTTTGCTGTTTTTTCATATCTGAAGGAGGGCTTTTTCTCTTTTATGCTGTTTACCGCATCGTTAAACATATAAACAAACTGAGTCTTCTGCAGCTCATCCTCGACCTTTACCGCAAAAACAGGCGCTGTCAAGGACATTATCATAACCGCCGCTAAGCATAAGGAGATCAGTTTCTTTAATATACTGCTGTTATTTTTCATCATTATACCGCCTTTCAGGTAAAAGTATACCATATAAGGTTATTCAAAACAAATTGATAATTCAGGAAAAAGCTGAATTATTTGACAAGCTTGAGCTTATTAAGCACAAGAGTACCTGCAACGGCTGCAACGATGGTAACGAAAAGCAATGTGCTGACACCGAAGGTGGGAGCAATAAGAAGAACAACGATACCTACAAACACGGGGAATATTGATATCTTCCAATGCTTTCTGAGATAGCTTGCACCGAGAGCACCGAAAAGTGCTGCGGAGACATAGGAAAAAGCGGGCTTCAGAGCTTCACTGTTTCTGAGATCGTCAAGTACGGGAGAGAAGAGAATAACACCGACAGCAATTATAACAGTTGTTGTGATTGCAGAGGATGCTACAGCGATAGTGGAAATAATCTCACCCTCTTCACTGTTTGACTTGACCTTTGCCTGCTCCATTGCACTGAGAGCACAGGGAAGCTTGAGGTTTGTAATATTACCTGTTACGAAGCTGAGGTATGCACCGCCTGCGCCGAGCATGGGAGTGAAGGTAACAACTTCAATTATTGATGTTGCCCAATAAAGAGGTATCAGCTTGAGAAGAGCTGTAAAAAGAAGGTTTGCCTGAGGCCATGCATTATAGTATACACTTATTGCAACGGGCATAGAAAACAGCACGAGAAGTGCGCCGATAGACCATACTCTGCCCCAGATATGTACTGAATCAAAATAATCTCTTTGTTTTTTTACTTTAGCCATTTTATTTTACCCCCACCAAGTGAATGAAGTGATCGTTTCGGGCAGATACATATTGAGTAAAACTGCCACTGCCATAGCACCGAAAATGCTCAGAGGCGTTGCAAAAAGCTCAAGCTTCTTAAGTTTAAGCTTCTGGCAGAGTGCTTCAAATATCAGGTAAATAACGATGGCACTTATAAGAGTTACGATTGACATAAAACCTGCATCGCTTGAGCCGTCTGAGGACTTACCGTTAATGGACTGAGCAACGAAGGCAGAAATAATACCGATGAATGCGGAAGCAGATATGGCATCAGCAAGTCCTGAGCCCTTTTCACTCTTTGTTGTTGCCTTTGTGACCTTCTTGATAATAAATTTACCGAGTAATGTTACAATAACAAGACCGAAGCATATACCTATTGTCATAACCCAGGCGATAGCTGCGAAATCTGTTTCATTTGTAACCTCTGTATTGATATTACTGCCTAAAACATCAAGCATTGTTTCAGCGGCAGTGGTTTCATAAAGAAGATTGCCTACAACACTGAGTCTTATCCAGGGAAGAACGATACCGAGTGCGGAAGCGAGAACAACAACTGTTGCAAGAATTGAAACAGCGGGAGCAACAGAGAAAAGAGCACTTGACACGACCGTATTTTTAAGCTGTTCTGTGGTCATTCCTATTTCCTTACCTCTTCTCCATGCCTTTACCATAAAAAAGAGAGATTCAATTACGACAAAGCCGATAATAAGAGCCGCAAGCCCTAACATCAATGGACTTTCCTTAAAGTCCGCAAAATCAAACATAAAAAAATCCTCCGTAAATAAAAATATACTGTTTTATTATATAATATTATATATCAACAGTCAAGTAACAAGGGCAAAATAATACACCGTATCACTGTCAAAAAACTGCGATACGGTGAACTGATCACATCATTACATCCGACATAAGAGACATAAATGAGAATATACCTGCCACGCCGCTGTATGCCTTATAATCTGCGGGCGGAGCGGAACGGTCAGCAGGGACGGAAGAGGAAATAGAATAAATATCCATAACAGATGAATAGCCTTCATCCGAATAGGAAGCGAAGCGGACAAGCCTGTCGCCGTTCATATATGCCTTTGCCGTACCGCCTGAGGGATCATCCATCTGATAGACCTTACATACAGAGCCGTTATAAAGCTCCTCAGTAACCTTTGTGGCCTCCTCAAGAGAGCCGAAGGCTGTAAAATCAACATTGCCTGATTCAAGCATTGCATTGATATCAAGACCTACCGTCTTCATTATGGATTCGTTCATCTCCATATATGCCTTCTTTGCAGGATATATCATATAGAATTTCTTGTTTGATAAAAGAACGGCGATATCAACGCCCTCAGAGAATTCAGAAAGCATATATATCGAATTGGGAGTTACAGCCATTTCAAGAGGACTTGTAAGTCCCGAATTATCTGTCATAGTGCCCTTGATATGGAAATTTCCGCTTCTGAGAATATCATATTCATTGTCATATTTCTGACCGCTTACAGGTGCATTTGTCGAAGGAACCTCCGAAGAAGGAGCTTCTGTGACGGTGTTTTCAGACGAGGGAGCCTCTGCCTGAGAAGAAGTAGCTTCAGTTACTCCTGTCGTTGTTTCCTGAACTGAGCTCTGCGTTGTATTATCGGCAGTTACAGTCTCCTGCGTGGTCTCTTCAGGTGCTGCTGTCGTGCCTTCACCTGTGATATTTTCCGAAGAACCGGTATTTTCCTCTGTATATACCGTGGTCTGCTCTGCCGATGTAGTCTCCTCGCCTTCATTCTTATTACAAGCGGCAAGCATCACCGTCATCAGGGAAAAAGCAAGAATGGCAGAAAGTATTTTTTTCATTTTTATTTCCTCATTTCCTAAAACGGATGTTTTATCAAATATAATCCGTTTTGCTTAAAATCAACTTAAGTATCATATCAGAAAAACAGGCATTATACCTTTGCTGTCATACAAGTCCCCCATTGACTCCGAGAACCTGACCGGTTATATAACAAGCCTGCTCCGATGCAAAAAAAGAAACGGCAGAAGCGACCTCTTCCGGCGTGCCCATTCTTCCGAAGGGGATATCCTCACATATGGCTTCCTTTTCCTCCGTGGAAAATCTGTTCATCATATCCGTTTCTATCACTCCGGGAGAAACACAGTTAACAGTAATATTACTGGGAGCATACTCCTTGGCAAGCGCCTTCGTAAGCCCGATAATGCCCGCCTTTGATGCGGAATATACCGCTTCGCAGGAAGCACCCGTCTGTCCCCAGACAGATGAAATATTGATTATCCTGCCTTGCTTTTCCGAAAGCATATAAGCAAGTGCCTCGCGGCAACAATTGAATGTGCCCTTAAGATTTATATCAATTACTTCATTCCACTGTGCGTCCGTGGTCTCATCAAAAAGCCCCCAGAGAGAAATACCTGCATTATTGACAAGCACATCAATGCCGCCGAAGGCCTTATTGATCTCTGCAAAAAGTCTTTTTACCTCATCAGGGGAAGACACATCGCATTTTAACGCAATTACCTCAAAGCCCTCAGAACATAATTCAGAGCAAAGGTCATTGGCTCTTTGCTCTGATAAATTATAATTAATCGCTACACGAAAGCCGTCAAGACACAGCTTTCTGACAACGGCGGCTCCGATTCCTCTGCTGCCGCCGGTTACAAGTGCTGTTTTTTTCATTTTATTCCATTACATCCTCAAGAAGAGTCATAAAGGAGAACATACCGGTAACTCCCTTATATGCCTTATAGCTTGAGGGAGGAGCTGATTTATCGGCAGGAACATTGCCTGTGATATAATCAATATCCGTAGAGGTAATAAGCTTGCCGTTCTTATCGTATGTAGCAATGCGGACAAGGGATGTTCCTTCAAGATATACTCTTGTTTCACCTGCATCCACATCGAAATAATATACCTTGCAGTTTCTTCCGTTAACCTCTTCCTCAGCCATAGCCCTGGCATCAGAGAGATTTCCGTATGAGCCGTAATTTATTGAATCGGAGCTTACAAGCTCATTGATATCAAGACCTGCAATACTCATAACGCTGTCTGAAAGCTCAAGATAAGCAGTCTTATCGGGATAGATCATATAAACCTTTTCATTCTTAACGAGCATACCCATAGATGCACCGCTGAAATCCGAAAGCATATAGATGCTGTCGGGAGTGATGGCGATCTCCATAGGAGCCTTTGTGCCTGTCTTATCTGTGATCGAGCCCTTCATATAGAAGGAGCCGCTTTTGAGTATATCATACTCACTTGTTGCAGGAGCACTTACGGGACCGCTCTGAACGGGAGCGGAGGATGTCGTGCTCTCGGCAGAGGTCGTATTTTCATTTACACCGACATCAGGAGCAGTTGTGACATTATCCGCAGTTGTCAGCTCAGTATTTACCGAGGGAGCCTCAGTGGTATCATTTCCGGGCACGGGAACATAAACTGAAGTTGTGTCATCCTCACTGTAATAATTATCCTCCTCTGTTGTAAGAGAAGTGCCGAGGGTATTTGAGAAGCTGAGACAGCCGGCAAAAACAAAAACGACTAATATTATCAAAAAAATTGCAAGATACATTTTTTTCATTGTAAAATTCCCTTCTGAAATCTACATATGTGCAAAAAACACAATTGTCGGTTAATTATATCACAATCACAAAAGAAAATCAAGGTTTTGTTTCCGATGCCTTATTAGTCTGAAAAAAATCGGAACACTGATCTCTCAGAGAAGATTTTATACCTTCATCTTAAATCCTTCTTAAAGACAATATTGCAACGAGCAAAAAACTGTGATATACTTTAATATATTATTATTAAAAGGTGAATTATGATGATAAAGGTATCTCCCTCAATACTTGCAAGTGACTTTTCAAAATTAGGCGAGGAAGCCGTGCTCTGCGAAAAAGCAGGTGCGGATATGCTTCACATTGATGTAATGGACGGACACTTTGTCCCGAATATCACTCTCGGCGCTCCCGTAGTAAGCTCCCTGAGAAAATGCACCTCTCTTATTTTTGATGTGCATCTTATGATAAGCGAGCCGATGAAATATATTCCCGATTTTGTAAAGGCGGGAGCAGATATAATAACCTTCCACATAGAAGCGGATGACGACACAAAAAAGACCGTAGAGCTTATAAAGTCTCTCGGAGTTAAGGCCGGAATATCCCTTAAGCCTGCAACTCCCGCGGAGGCGGTATTCCCCTTCCTTGACAAGCTCGACATGGTGCTGGTCATGACAGTTGAGCCCGGCTTCGGCGGTCAGAGCTTTATGGAGGATCAGACTGAAAAGATACGCATCATCAGAGAAGAATGCAATAAAAGAGGGCTTTTTACAGATATTCAGGTGGACGGCGGTATAACAGACAAGACAGCTCCTCTTGTTGTTACTGCCGGTGCAAATGTGCTTGTTGCAGGCTCTTATGTATTCAAATCAGACAAAAAAGCGGCTATCGACTCACTGAAAAGGCTTTCATAAGCTTATTTACAGCATTTTGAGGTATGATACATCTCCACAGCTCCTCACATCTTGCTTTTTCCCTTAACGGCTCTTCGCAGATATCCGAAAATTCACACAGTCTGCAGAGAAGCCTGTTTTTTTCCTCCCGGGCAGAAGTGAAGATCAGCATATATTTTCCGTTATTCTCATAAAGTGCGGCGTCGGTATCCTCAGGCAATACACTGACTGCAGACAGCACATCCTCAAAGCAGGAAAACCGTGCGGCAACGGGCAAGATCTCACTTTTTATAAGTTGCTTTACCGAATGCTGATCATTATTCTGAGATAATTGAGAAAAGCAGATCCTGAGCTTATTCTCTTTTTCTCTGATAACCTCAATAAGATGCCTTCCCGCAAGAGAAAAATTCACACCGTATGAGCTCCTTACCTTATCAAGAAGCGACCAGAGAAAGCGCCTTGTTTCAATGCTTTTATAATCAATATCCTCATAAGATATACCGAATTCAGACAGCTCATATGTATTCATAAGCACCTCTAATCTGTATTCATTCGGAAAAAAAATATTCATAAAAAAAGACCTCCGCTAAAATGCTTACAGCTATATTGTATTCAACGGCAGGTTTGTTCGCAATGTAAAATTAATGGAAAGAAATACGATTTTTTCTGTCAGGTGGCAAATTAATGAAAAGAAAGAAAAACGATCCGCAGAACTTTGATAATATTCCCTCAACGCGCTTTGAAAATCAGTTAAAAAGACGCAGGGAAAAGCTTGAAAAAGAAGAAAAAAAGCGTGAAAACAGCAGAAATGCCCTTTTCAGACAAAGAGTCAGGGATGCATCCGAAAGAAAAGCACCTAAGACACTCAGGACTAAGGCATATTACAGATTTTCATCAGAATACCCGTCAGTTGTAAATCCTGACGGCTTCAGGGAAAATTCCAAAAGAGTCAGCAGGATGAGCGCCAAAAAGTACATCATCACTGCCATATGCTGTATTCTCACTTTTATCATTTCCTTTACAGTTGTAAAAGCCTGCATACTCATATCTGAGAAGGCTCCGCCTGAAGCGGAAAATATTCCCGCAGATACAGAAAATGTCGCTGTGAGCGCTCTTCATTTTTCTCCGGAGGAGTTCTCGGCACAAACGGCAGACGAGCTTATCATCAGCCTGAAAAGTAACGGCTGCAATACCGCAATAACGGAATTCAAGGATGAATACGGCTATGTGTATTTTGATATAAAATCCTCTGTCGGAGCATCTGCCGATAAAAAAATTGCCGGTGCACGGGAAAAGCTCGATGAATTAAAAAGCAAAGGTATCACCTGTGCCGCATATATAAGCTGCTTCAAGGATACTGCGGCGGCTGAGTCTCTTTCGGGAATGGAGCTTCTTACTTCTTCCGGAAGTCTTTTCCGTGACAACAGCAGCTCCTGCTGGCTGGATCCCTTTTCAAATGCAGCTGAAGAGTATATTCTTGATATAATAAAAAAAGCCGTTGACAGCGGCTTCAACTATATCCTTCTTGATAATATTTCATTTCCCTATGAATTTTCCGTTTCCGCCCCCGTTTACAAAACGGATTCGCCTTCCGCAAAGGCTAAAAATGACAGACTTATATCATTTATAAATAAAGCAACTTCTGTTGCGGGAAGCGACAGACTTATCGTGATCAGTGATATTTCAGGCTTTACAACGCTTTCCGAGCTTCCGAATGAAAAATACGGAGGTATGATATTAAACAGCAGCTGTATCGCCTACGCTCTTGATCTTCGTGAAGACAAGCAATATAAAGAGCAACTTACAAATACCAAGGAATTTAATTTTATTGAAGAAATGCCCCTTGCATTTATCCTTGACGCAGGTGCCATTGCCGCAAAGCAGCTCAAGAATGAAAAAGAGGCCTCCGTTTCGGTCGCAGTAATAGACAGAGACCTTGAGGATGCAAAAGAATTCACTGTTCATTCAGGAATAGAGAATATTATAATCTGGTAATTAACGAAAGGATGCTATTTATGAGTTACAAAAAGGTTCTTACAGAAAACATACTTCCCTTCTGGCTGAAGACCGCTATCGACAAAAAAAACGGCGGCATTTATACTCAGCTTGACCGAGAAGGAAACATTTACGGCACAGACAAAAGCGTATGGTTTCAGGGCAGAGCATTATGGACCTTCTCAAAGGCCTATAACTGCATAGAAAAAAAGCCCGAATACCTTGACGCCGCTGAATGTATCTACGGCTTTCTTCCAAAATGCACGGATACGGACGGAAGAATGTTTTTCACCGTAACAGAGGACGGAAGAGAATTACAGAAGAGAAGATATTATTTTTCAGAGACTTTTGCCGCAATTGGCTGTGCAGAGCTTTATAAGGCAACGGGCAGAAGCGAGGTCCTTGAGGCTGCAGAAAAATATTTCACGGTGGCATATGAATGCTTTACGGGTGTCAGACAGAATCCCCCCAAAATAAATCCCGAAAATCTCGGCACAAAGGCACTTTCTCCTGCAATGATAATGCTCTCCACAGCACAGACCATGAGAAGCATGGATTCCGACAAAAAGGATTGGTACAACACCATCTGCAAGGAATGTCTCGATGAGATACTTCACGGCGGTTATCTTACAGAAAAGGCTCTTCTTGAAAGCGTAACAAAGGACGGAAAATTCGTAGACACCCCCTCAGGCAGAATAGTAAACCCCGGTCACTCTCTTGAAGCCGCCTGGTTTGTTATGCTTGAAGGAATACTCACGGATAACAAGGAAGCAATTGACGCAGGCAAGAGAATAATTGACATAACACTGCCTTTAGGCATAGATAAGAAGTACGGCGGAATAATCGCCTTCACAGATCTTAAGGGATGTCCACCCGTTCAGCTTGAATGGGATATGAAGCTCTGGTGGCCTCAGTGCGAAGCACTTATCGCCTTCAGAATGGCATATCTTCAGTTCGGCGACGAAAAGTATCTTAAGCTCTATGAGGAATTCAAGGAGTATTGCGAAAAATATTTCCTTGATGAGGAATGCGGCGAATGGTACGGCTATCTTCATTATGACAACACCGTTTCCACTACTCTCAAGGGCAACATCTTCAAGGGCCCCTTCCACATTCCGAGACTTTATATGATTATGTCAGTGCTTGATGAATGCAATGACATAAAGAAATACGCCGAATAAATAATTTTTTCTGCAAAAGGGAGTTCACCGTCCATATACGGAGAACTCCCTTTCATTTCAACCACATCTCCTACAGAAAGCACGCTTTCCTGCCGGGAACAACAAGCTTATAGTAAGACCTTTCCATTAAAGTCAAAAAAGCATCCGACTTTCATTTGTCGGATGCTTTTTCATTAAAATTCAAGCTTTGCGGAGATATATGCCTCAAGCTCGCTTATGGGAAGTCTTACCTGCTCCATGGTGTCACGGTCTCTTACTGTTACACAGCCGTCCTCTTCGGAATCGAAGTCGTAGGTAATGCAGAAGGGAGTACCGATCTCATCCTGTCTTCTGTAACGCTTACCGATTGAGCCTGCATCATCGAATTCGCACATAAACTTCTTCTGAAGTGAATGGAATACCTTTTCTGCACTCTCATTGAGCTTCTTTGAAAGAGGAAGCACTGCACACTTATAGGGAGCAAGTGCGGGATGGAAGTGAAGAACAACTCTTGTGTCGTTCTTTTCTGCATCAACGACCTCTTCGTCATATGCCTCTGTCATAAGAGCAAGGAAAAGACGCTCAACACCGAGAGAGGGCTCAATAACATAAGGAATATATCTTTCGTTTGTTGTAGGATCAAAATAGTCAAGAGTCTTGCCTGAGGTATTGATATGCTGAGTAAGATCATAGTCTGTTCTGTCAGCAACGCCCCAGAGCTCGCCCCAACCGAAGGGGAAAAGATATTCAAAGTCGGTTGTTGCCTTTGAATAGAAGCAAAGCTCATCTGCATCGTGATCGCGAAGTCTCAGGTTTTCTTCCTTCATACCGAGACTATAGAGCCAGTCACGGCAATAAGCTCTCCAGTAATTGAACCACTCAAGGTCTGTACCGGGCTTGCAGAAGAATTCAAGCTCCATCTGCTCAAACTCACGGACACGGAAAATGAAGTTACCGGGAGTTATCTCATTTCTGAAGGACTTACCGATCTGAGCAACACCGAAGGGAACCTTTCTTCTGGTGGTTCTCTGAATATTTGCGAAGTTTACGAAAATACCCTGAGCTGTTTCAGGACGAAGATATATCTCATTCTTGCTGTCCTCTGTTACGCCCTGGAAGGTCTTGAACATAAGATTAAACTGTCTGATATCGGTAAAATTGTGCTTTCCGCAATCGGGACAGGGAATATTCTTTTCCTTGATATAATCTGTCATCTGCTGGTTTGTCCAGCCGGCAACATTTGTTCCGTCAAAATCCTCGATAAGATTGTCTGCTCTGTGTCTTGTCTTACATTCCTTACAGTCCATAAGAGGATCGGAGAAGCCGCCGAGATGGCCTGAAGCTACCCATGTCTGAGGATTCATAAGAATAGCTGAGTCAAGACCTACATTATAGGGATTTTCCTGAACGAATTTTTTAAGCCATGCTTTTTTGATATTATTTTTAAGCTCTACACCGAGAGGACCGTAATCCCAGGTGTTTGAAAGACCGCCGTAGATTTCACTGCCTGCAAAAACAAAGCCTCTGCCCTTACAGAGAGTTACTATTTTTTCCATAGTTTTTTCAGTATTTTTCATAAACAAGTCCTCCTCCTTTTACAGACTTTCATTTTACCAAAATATTTTTAATAAGTCAATAATATTGACTTGCAAACTTTGTAGATATATAATAAATATGAGGTGTTAATTATGGACAGATTTACTGAAATTAAAGCTGCAGCAAAAAAAACTGCAGAAGAGATAATAGAAAAAGGCAGCCTTACAAGGGGAAATATCCTCGTAGTCGGCTGCTCAACAAGTGAGGTCATGGGCTCAAAAATAGGCACTGACTCAAATTACGAGACCGCAACGGCAATTTATGAGGGAATTAGTGAAGTCTGCGGAGAAAAAGGGATATTTATTGCCGCTCAGTGCTGTGAGCATCTCAATCGCGCAATAATAATCGAAAAGGAAGCTATCGGAAATGCGCCTTTTTGCAATGTAGTCCCTCAGCCTAAGGCAGGCGGCTCCTTCGCAACAAACGCCTATAAACATTTTTCCTGTCCCGTTGCAGTTGAACACATAAAAGCAGATGCGGGAATAGATATAGGCTTTACGCTTATAGGAATGCATTTAAAGGAAGTGGCAGTTCCCGTAAGACTTCAGAATAATAAAATAGGTGAAGCGACGGTGCTTGCAGCAAGAACAAGAGCAAAATTCATCGGCGGATGCCGTGCTGTATATGACGATGATCTCCTGTAATCATTTTTCCGGAACAAAAATAAACTCTGTTTCCCATGCGGGTATGCCTTTATAATGCCGCATATATAATCTGTAATTATTATTTATAGAAAAGACCTTAAGAGGGATAGTAAAATAATCCTCACTTCTGTGGTAACAAGAAATAAACATCAGAGGATTTCTTTCTCTTATGGTCCTTTCTGCCCCCTGAAGTGCTTTAAGCTCATTGCCCTCCACATCGAATTTTATTATCAGCTGTCCGTTTTCGGGCAGCCTCTCTTTTTCCGTTATAGTGTCGATTCGCACAGCATCAACAGCGATCTTACCCTTTTCGCTTTCATGGGCTCCCCTGCCCTTGTTGTTGTCAAGAAGTACCCTTTCATCCCTGTCACTTATAAGGGCATTGATCAATGTGATATTTTTTATATCTGCCGTATTCTCAGTAAGCTTTCTGAAATTTCTCTTATCAGGCTCAACGGCAATTATCCTGTCGTAAGAATACCTTTTACTGAATTTCGTCGCTGTATCACCGTTATATGCTCCGAGGTCTATATAAATACTGTTTTCCGAAACGGTGAATAAGCCTTCGTTGCTGTATTCGCAGTCAAAAAGATTATCTATCCTGCCCGTCAGCTTGAATTCGGTGAGCTTATCAAAGGTTTCTCTGCTTTTTTCGTCGGACAGCATTTTTCTTACCGTAACAAGCTCATCCCTATACTCATAAAAAAAACTGCTGTCAAAAACATTATCTCCGAAAACGGGCACATCGGGAGCGAGCACTTCGTTCTCCCGCCTCAGGTCATTCACAAAGCTCAGCACCTCTTCTCTTGCCGAGCCGAAGCACATAAGAATAAGCATACGGGGAAATTCTTTTTTAAGCGTTTCAATATCTGACACCCTATATCCTCTGAAATAACGGTCGCGGACAAAGGCGGCACTTGAAAAAATACCGCTTATCCTAATATTTTCTCTTTCGAGAATATCAATTATCCTGTCTGCACCGTTGCCCGTTCCGTATAAAACTACAGGCAATTCTTCATTTTTAAGCCTTTGCCATATATCGGTGCAGACTGTATTCCTATTATATATTCCGCAAATATTTTCTTTCATGCTTATTCCCCGTACTTTTTTTCTTTATTCTATCACAAATAAACGCATCTGAAAAGGAAAATAATGGAAATCAGGCAACAAAAAAAAGCCCCTGTTAAGGAGCTTTTTTTTAATTATGCATAATTTTTAATATAAAAATTATAATGTTTCAGCCTCGTCATCAGTAAGAGGAAGGTTGCTGGGATCCTCATAACCGGGCTTCTTAACGATTGATGCCATGATTGTCTCAATAGCAGCGATAAGGCTCTCGATAAAGCCAACGATATCCTTAATGATCTGTTCCATTACTTAGGGCACCTCTTTTCATTAATAAAATTAAATAAAATTAAAGGTAAATTATTCACCTGTGATTTCACCAATAGCTGCGTCGAAATCTGTGTTATCGAACCAAGCCTTAGTCTGCTTAATCATCTCTACGATCTTAACTAAGAGAGCTTCAAGCCATGCGAAAAAGCCGTTTTCTAACATTTCTGTTGCACCTCGCTTCTTTTTAGAATTAAAAATAAATTAAATAGAATTATTCGATACCTTCTACATCTTCAGCATTGAATTCAAGGTCTGTCTTGAAGCCAGCGATAAATCTCTTGAGATTAGCTGTAGCTCTCTTGATGAAAGCAACGATATCATCGATGATCTTTGTGATCTTCTCAAAATCCATTATGTGCACCTCTTTTCATAGTTAATAAATAAGTTTTGTCTGAATAAATTATTCAGCAGCACCAGTTGTAACTTCTTCTGCAGAACCGAAGTTAACCTTAAGGAAGTCAAATGCCTCCATGATTGTCTTGATGAGCTCCTTGAGCCATTCACCAAGGTATTCAGCAAGCTTAGCTACGTCCATTATTCTGACCTCACTTTCGTTAAAAAATTATATAAGCTACCCTTGGGATATCTTACAGCAATATATTACCAAAGTGAAAAACAAATTTCAAGAGTTTTTTTAAGCATTTTACAATGTTTACATTTATAACAAAATGTTGTAAACATTCAGGCAAAAAAACTCGGAATTTAACCGTTGTTTATCCACACAGTGTCGTTTTTCTCTGAAATTTGTTCATTTTTCGGCTTCAATTGTTAACAAATTGTTTCTAAAAAGAAGAATTCTTTTTAAATTCGGTAATGTTTTGTTTTACATATTATGTTGTTTTTCAGAGAATCTTCAAGCCACAGCAGAACCAAAAAAAATGTGCAAAATTATGAACTAAACAGAGAAAAGGCTCTGCTGTCATATATGATATATATTTTATTGATAAACTAAGGCTTATTTCTTGCAAAGGATAAAAAACTGTGATATTATAAGATGTATTTTGATAATAAAGAGGTAAAATTTTATGAAACTCGGTATTGTAGGCTTACCAAATGTAGGTAAAAGTACACTTTTCAATGCACTTACAAACGCAGGTGCTCAGGCGGCAAACTATGCGTTTTGCACCATAGAGCCCAATGTAGGCGTTGTTGCTGTTCCCGATTACAGAATAGATAAGCTGGCTGAGATGTATTCCCCCGACAAAATAACTCCCGCTACGATCGAATTCGTTGACATCGCAGGTCTTGTAAAGGGAGCATCAAAGGGCGAAGGGCTCGGAAATAAATTCCTTTCTCATATCAGAGAGGTCGATGCTATTATTCATGTTGTACGCTGCTTTGAAAATGATGACATTATGCATGTTGACGGCGAGATCGATCCCGTAAGAGATATAGAGACCATCAATCTTGAGCTTATTCTTTCCGACGCGGAGATATTACAGAGAAGAATTGACCGTGACACAAAGGCAATGAAGGGTGACAAGTCCCTTGCAGGCGATGTTCAGTTCTTCACCTATCTCAAGGAGCAGCTTGATAACGCAGTAAACGCAAGAGCTGTCGAGATGACAGACGATCAGAGAGAGCTTATGGCTTCCGTTGCACTTCTTTCCTCAAAGCCCGTTATATATGCTTGTAATATGAGCGAAGAGGATTTTGCGGGAGAGCTCACTGACAACAAGTATTTTACAAAGGTAAAGGAAATTGCCGCCGCAGAGGGCAGTGAGGTGCTTCCCATCTGTGCTGAGCTTGAGGCACAGATCGCTGAGCTTTCGGGAGAAGAAAAGGAAATGTTCTTAGGAGAGCTCGGAATCGAAAAGGGCGGTCTTGACCTTCTTATTCAGAAGAGCTATGATCTTCTCGGACTTATGTCTTATCTTACTGCAGGCAAGCCCGAGGTAAGAGCCTGGACCATCAAAAAGGGCACAAAGGCTCCTCAGGCAGCAGGAAAGATCCATTCCGACTTTGAAAGAGGCTTTATCAGAGCAGAGGTCATCTCCTTTGATGATCTTATGGAAAACGGCTCAATGGCTGCCGCAAAAGAAAAGGGCCTTGTACGAAGCGAAGGAAAGGAATATGTGATGCAGGACGGAGATATCGTTCTCTTCAGATTCAATGTTTGATATGAATAACACAGGAACAGGCAGAATTGCTCCGGAGGATACGGAGGAATTCATAGAAATAACAGTACATTTTGAAGGCGATGAGGTCACTGCCGCAGAATATACCTGCTCAGAGGATGAGACTATAGAGGATTGTGCCGAAACCGTGTGCAGAATGATAAAATACCACACGGCTGAGGATATAATGCAGGTCACAAATAATGTTGTTTTTTATAACACAAAAAATGAAATTCCCCGCAGCAAGCTTTATCTCGGTGCTATGGCTGTAATGGCGGCTAAGAGAGCCGTTGCGGACTGGGGCAGAAAAAACGGCAGGAATTTTTCATCCCACGGCTCCTGCAGCTGTTATTAAAATATCGGGAGACACTAAAATGTGTCTCCTTTTTTGTTTATATTGCCGTTGAAAAATTCTGTTATTACTGATATATTAAAAGCAAGAAACAAGAAAAGAGGTGCTTATATGGAAATCAGACATTCAAAGCTGACTCAGATCAGAAGGCTGGAAGAAATGACTCCGTCAATGGTATTTGATCCTGCATCGGAAAGCCTTGAGCAATGGCAGAAAAAAGCAAAGGAAAAGCTTCGTGAGCTTCTGGGGCTTGATTACATAAAATGCGACAGCCTCATTGACATCGAATACAAAAAGGACTCTGAGCTTGGCACAGAGATACGCTTTACCTTTCAGAGTGAGGAGGGTGAATTTGCCCCTGCACATATCATAATTCCGAAAAATATCGAAAATAAAAAGCCTTCGGTAATGATATGCCTTCAGGGCCATTCCACAGGAATGCATATTTCCCTGGGCAGACCTAAATCCGAGGAGGATGAGGCATCTATCTCCTCGGGAGACAGAGATTTTGCCCGCCAATGCTTAAAGCACGGCTTTGCCGCTGTTGTATTAGAGCAAAGATGCTTCGGGGAGAGAGGCGGCAACCCAAAGCCCGATTGCTACACGGCATCAATGACTGCTCTTCTTACGGGACACACAATACTCGGCGGGAGAGTGCTTGACATAATGCGTCTTATAGATGTGCTCGAGGAAAGCTTCAGTGATATTCTTGATACAGACAAAATTTTCTGTATGGGAAATTCGGGCGGCGGCACGGCAACATTTTATGCTGCGGCACTCGAAAAGAGAATAAAGGCGGCTATCCCCTCCTGTGCATTTGCTACCTTCTGCGGCTCTATCGGCTCTATGTTCCACTGTGCCTGCAACTTTGTACCGGGCATATCAAGGTATTTCGATATGGCGGAAATAGCAGGACTTATCGCACCGAGACCTCTTGTTATAGTATCGGGAAAGGAAGACGGCATCTTCCCTCTTTCCACTGCAGAGCACGAATTTTCCAGACTGAAAAATATATACTATAATAATTCAGCCGCACCCGACAATACCGTTCATATAAAGGGTGACGGCGGGCACCGCTTCTATTCCGATCCCGCTTACAAAGAATTCTTGAGATTATTGGAGAGTAACGCTATATGAGTACAATAAAGGAAAAGCTCAATGCAATAAAGAATAATCCCGAATTTACCCTGAAGGAGCTTTTAGGCTTTGCTTCAGGCTCATTCGGAAACTGTATGGGACAGGATTGTGTCGGCACATATACGGATCAGTTCTTTTACGATTATATGGGACTCAATTCCGCACAGAATCTCACCTTGAAGTCCATAACAAAGGGAGTAAACATCGTATCTGCTCCCCTTATTGGTTTGCTTCTTGACAACAGAGGTAATGCCAAGAAATTTATGACTCTTTCCGCTATTCCCCTAACCGTTGCATCTGTTCTTATCTTTTTTGTTCCCACCGCTTCTCTTACCTTCAGGCTTATATGGTCATTTCTTTTATTTCTGCTTTTCAATGTTGCCGATACCTTTTATGACATTTCTCTTCTTACAATGTCATCACGAATGACGGAGACGGCAGGACCGAGAAAGACCTTTTACACGGTGGCTCAGTTTGCATCCACTCTCGGCTCTACCCTTCCCGGAGGAATAGTACCCGTTATTATTGACATACAAAAGGGAGATTATAATTCAGAAAAATGGGCATTCTTTTTTGTTGCTCTTATTTTCGGCATTTTAGGACTTATCACGATGCTCATTCCCTGCCTTACCTTAAAAGAAAGGCTTGCCTTACAGCCTACGGTCAAGGAAAAGAAGGCAAGCGTTGACCTCAAGGTGGTTCTTATGAACAGGCCTCTGCTTTTGCTTTCTTTAGGTCAGATAATCGATTCCGTAAGACAGGTCTGCTATTATGCACTCCCCTTCTTCTATAAGCAGACAATGAATAACTACGGTATGAAGACAGTAGTTGAAATATGCTCATCGACTCTTTCATATATAGGTCTCGCTTCAGTTCCTTTTATCGGAAGGAAGCTGTCCTCAAGAGATATGGTGTCATACGGCTATCTGTTTACGGGACTTTGCTATGTGCTTCTGGCTGTTTTCGGCTATAAAAACAAATTTATCGTAGGCACTCTTATTGCAATAGGCGGCTTCCCGAATGCGGGAATGGGTGCGGCAAGGAGAATACTTCTTGCGGATTCAGCCGATTATATGGAATGGAAGAGCTACAAAAAGCTTGGCATTTCCGTAAGAAACGAAGGAATGATATTCTCCTTCAATACGATGTGTTCAAGAATATCAAGCCTGTGGAAGGATCTTATGATCGACATAGGGCTCGCCCTTATCGGATATAAGAGTGCAACAGTAGACAAAAACGGTAACAGCGTTGAAGCGGTACAGACTCCCGAAACACTTAAGGGAATCTTCTATCTTGTGGCACTTCCGGGAATAATAGGAAATATCTTACCCGGCATAATAATGCTTTTCGATAACTTCACCGGCAAAAACAAGGAAAGAATACTTGAGGAATTAAGAGTCATCCGTGCAGAAAAAGCAGCAACTCAGAAAATCACAAGCTAAAGAATAGAGACAGAAATTCATTTTAATTTCGCTTTTTATATGAATTCTTCTCGTAATATTCTTTTTTCATTACTGTTACAATAGTTTTTCAAAGAAAAAAAGCCGTGCTTCTTCACAGAAGACGGCTTTTTGCAATATATAAAGCTTAATAACACAGCCGGAGGACCGAAGCTTTTATTCTTCGATCCAATCCTTGAGATACTCACTAACTGAACGGCTCATTTCTACTGAGAAATCGCTGTTATATTTTCTGTTGCAGAATGCCTGCATCCAGTCCTCGTAGGATCTTTCTTTGCTTTTGGGACTGAACAGCTCCCTTAATTCATCAGCATCCATCGTGCGGTAGCTGTCCTTATGAACTATATGCTTCATATCAGCTCTCTGAGGCTTTTCTCTTCTTATCTGACTGTCGGCAGGATAGCCGAAAACAAGCATCGCGGCAGGAAAAACATATCGGGGCAGTTTCAGCATTTCACGGTGCTTTTCGCAATTTTCCATAATATCTCCTATATAGCAGGAACCGATACCGAAGCTTTCTGCCGCTGTGACCGCATTCTGAGCGGCAATAAGAGCATCATTTATGCTTAAGAGAAAATCTCCTTCACGGGGCTTTCTCGGCTGACAGCCTGCCTGAATAAATGCATCATACCACTTTCTGAAATCAGCACAGAAAATAAGTGTAAAGGCAGAGGATGCAATAAAGGGCTGATTATCACATGTTACTGATAATTCCTTGAGAAGCTCGCTGTCTCTTACATCAATAATGGTGTAAAGCTGTTGATTTCCCGCGGTAGGAGCATTTACGGCACATAAAAGTATCTCGTTTTTTATTTCCTCGGAAATTTCCCTTTCGGTAAATACTCTTACGGATTTTCTGTCCTTGAGTCCCTTCGTTATATCGTTCATTATGCTTTCTCCTTTGAAGGTGATATTTCATTCCACAAAGTAAATCCGAGGATCATAATTCCTCCGATTATCTGAGGCAAAGTCATTTTCTCGTGAAGAATAAGCACCGAGCACAAGACCGCAACAAGAGGATCTATGTAGCTTAATATCGCTGCCTTCTGTCCGGGCAATTCCTTGAGAGAGGAAAAATACATACAGTAGGTAATGCCGGTATGTATGATACCGACAGCAAAAAGCAAGGTGATGCCCGTCGCATCAAGAGATAAAACATTTATACCGCTTGTAAATAAGACATAGGGCAGAAGCACAGAAACTGCGGCAACAAACTGCAGGAATGTACGGTGGATACCGTCAACACCCTTGATAAACTTATTGATAAGAATGACCGAGGCATAAAGTGCGGCAGCGCCGAGGCCGAAAAGAATTCCCATAAAATGATTGCTGCCCGTGTCGATATTTCCGATACCCGTTATCAGCACTATTCCGAGTGTCGACATAATGAAGCATATCCACTGCTTAAGTCCCATTTTTTCCTTAAAAAGCAAGGGGCATACAAGAGTGACAATAACAGGTGCAAAATAATAGCTGAGCGTAGCAATAGAAACACTTGTGTAATTATAGGCTTCAAAAAGAAGTATCCAATTGAATGCCATTGCAACACCGGAAATAAACAGCAACGGAAGCTGCTTCTTGATTTTTGCAAAAGGTATCCTGTTTTTTGTAATCAAAAGAAAAAGACCGATAAAAACTGCGGCAAGCACTGCCCTGTAAAAAGCAAGCTCACCCGAAGAAACATCAATATTTCTTCTGAACAGTCCTATTGTGCCGAAAATCGCCATTGAAATTATCAGCATCATTCTTGAATCAAATATTTTTTTCATATTTCCTCTTCCTCAATCCGTAACGGGAATTTCAAGAGTGTCCGTAAAATAAGCATTTGTATCTGCCTTAAGACCGTTTTTGTCAATAACGGTTACCCTGAAATATCCGTCAGAGGGCTTTATTTCAAAGACAGCGTGTGTTATCAGACCGGTCTCTTCGTTATATCTTGACATACAGCGCCTTTTATTTACCGTACAGACCACCTTATCGGCAGGAGAGCATTCTATATGAAGCTTATCATCCTCCAGCCACAGACCGTAAATTTCAGGTCCCTGCGATGAATAGAAATTACCCTTTATAAGTGCATCTGCAACAGCCTCATATGTCAGCTCCTTCGCCTTTATAACAGTAAAGGCTCCAAAGGAATCCCACATTCTGCATGCGGGATCGCGGCGGTTATGATTGTCATCAGCAGCAATACAGAATATTCTTTCGCCTTTTCTCAGAAAATCGTCGTATGCCTTGGAATTATATTCATCATAGCCGTCAATGAAGCTTGAAAAATTACATATCTCCATAGCATTCATACCCTGATATTTTATGTAATCCTCATAATGCTCCAACGACCAGGTTGGATGATTATATGTTACAAAAAAGCCCTTTTCACGGCAGATTTTTATTGCCTCATTGATACAGCGGAAATTATATTCCCTTTCAAAATCAGGCTCATTTTCGTCATATTTTATAAGGGAATTCTTTTTGATATCGTGATATTTTGTCTTATGGAAAAAAGGCTGAGCTATATTGTCCTTACTGAGCGAGATAACGCAGAGATCACAGACTCTCGCGTCAAGAAAATCAGGGCACCAGGCTTCATCAAAGCCCAATTCAAAGCCTGTAAGCATAAGAAAGCCATCATCTGTAAGCTCGTGATGAGGCACCATCACCTCATGATCGGTGCAGGCAAGTATACTGTAGCCCTTATTTTTATACAGCTCCTTCATTTCCTCGGGAGAAAGCGTCCCGTCGGAAACAGTTGTATGAGCGTGAAGATTTGCTTTATAGAAATTTCCCTTTTCGGGGAGAAGATGTTTTATCATATATTTCCCCTCCTGTCAGATACTTTTCTATTTTATCACCGAAAAAGAGAAAGTGCAATATATATAAATAAGTTAATAAACTATTGTTGCAGTGTCGGTATTTAAGTAGTATAATAACTGCAAGAGGTAAAATCAAATGAAAACTGCAATCAAATCTTTTTTCGAAGGAATACGTATAACCAACTGCATTGTAATAATGCTCGGATGCACTATTCTGTCCTTCGGAATGTATAATATCCATTCCGTTGCAGACATAACCGAGGGCGGCACATTAGGGCTTACACTTCTTCTTGAAAACCGATTCGGAATATCGCCCGCTCTTTCAAGCATAATTCTGAACTGTGCCTGTTATTTACTCGGCATCAAAGTGCTCGGCAAAAGATTTCTTATATACTCAGCCGTATCCGCATTGTTCTTCAGCATCACCTACAGAATTTTTGAATGCTTCCCCGTAATTTATCCCGGAATAGCCGATCATCCTATCCTCGCTTGTGTTCTCGGCGCATTCTTTGTCGGCACAGGCGTGGGACTTTGTGTCAGAATGGGAGGGGCGCCCTGCGGTGATGATGCTCTCGCAATGAGCATAGAAAAGCTCTCAAGACTTAAAATTCAATGGGTATATCTCATCTCCGATCTCGCCGTATTACTTCTTTCCCTCTCTTATATTCCATTTTCAAAGATAATATATTCCATTCTTACAGTTGTCATCTCAGGACAGATAATCGGAAGGATAAACAGATCCTGATTTTAGTATTCAACATCTTCACGCACTGTTCAGTATTACATATGATCTCTTGTGCATTTAATTTCTTTAACTGCTGAGCAAAATAATCACAAGAAAACGGCTTCGGCGCACGCCATTTCGACCGTTTTCGAATGATCCGTCTCAGTGAAAAGCTTACTTTCCTCTGAGGGAAATATAATCCGTTTACATTTCAGGAAGGAATTTTTCATAATGCAAAAAAACTCCCCGTAAGGACTTTCGTTCTTACGGGGAGAAAAATTATTGTTTAAGTAAACTAACGTTTTGCCTTAAGCTTTTTTGACAGTATGTTACTTAAGCAGCAACTGTTGTGTCTTCTACAGCAGCAGTTGTGTCTTCTACAGCAGCAGTTGTATCTTCTGCAGCAGCAGTTGTGTCTTCAGCAGCTGTTGTTTCCTCAGCTACTGTATCCCAACCGTCAAAACGGCCGAACTGGCAGTCGTTGTTACCGGAGGATGTCTGGAACATTTCAAGCATGTTGATGGGATCGTCGAAGTCAGCAAGCCAGCCTTCACGAGCGATGTCGAAGTTGCCGTTCTTTCTTTCCTCAAGGAATGTGTTCCATTCAACCTGCTGGATTGTCATCTGAATACCGAGCTCAGCGAAGTCCTGCTGCATGATCTGAGCAGCTGCAACGTGACCTGTGCCGTCATTTGTGAGGTATTCGATAACGATGGGAGTTTCAGCGGAAAGCTTACCGTCTTCGCCGAACTTGAAGCCTGCAGCCTCAAGATATTCCTTAGCCTTAGCTACTGTTGCATCAAAATCATCATTGATGCCGCTTACATTGTAGTAGGAGTTAGCATCAGCTGTGGGCTTGAAGATACCGCCGTTACCGTCAGCCATACCAAGAGGAATGTAAGAAGAAGCAGCTACCTGACCTGTCTGGCCAACTGTCTCACAGATAGCGTTACGGTCGATAAGGATGTTGAATGCAAGTCTCATGCAAGCAGCTTCAGCAGGTGTCTTGCCCTCGAAAAGCTTGCTGTTTACGTTGAATGCAACATAGTATGTGCCAAGGTTGTCAATGATTTTGAACTCTTTGTTTTCTGTCTTGAGAAGGTTTGCGATTTCATCAGTGGGAACTGTGTCGATGATATCAACGTTACCTGCGTTGTAAGCAGCATAGATAGCTGTATCGTCAGCGGAAAGCATGAACTCAAGCTTATCAACTGTTACATTAGCTGCATCGTGATAGTTGGGGTTCTTTTCATAAGTCATGGATACATCGTGATCCCAACCTGTGCAAACGAAGGGTCCGTTAGAAACGAAGCCAGCCTCTGTGCACCAGCCGCCGGGAGAAGTCTGCCAATCGCCATAAGCTTCAACAGCGGACTGCTTTACGGGGAAGAAGGTGGGGAATGCCATAAGGCCTTCGATGTATGCGCAAGGAGCTACGAGTGAGAACTCAAGAGTCTTAGCATCCTTAGCAAGAACAGAGAGGTTGTCAGGATAGCCTACGAATGTTGAGAACATGTAGCCGTAGTCAGAACCTGTTGCTGTAGCAGCAGCTCTCTTCCAGGAATACTCGAAGTCAGCAGCTGTAAGTTCGCTGCCGTCGGACCACTTAAGACCGTCCTTAAGAGTTACTGTGAAAGTAACGGAACCATCTTCTGCGGGCTCACTTACTGTGTAACCTGTTGCAAGATCGGGTACTGTCTTACCTTCTGCATTGTAGGTGTAGAGACCTGCAAAGGAGTTAACTGCAAGACATGCACCGTCAACTGAAGAGTTGAGAGCGGGATCAAGGAAATCGGGTTCACTTGCAAGGTTAACACGAAGTGTCTTGGAACCGTTTGCAAGAGTTACATTCTGGAAGAACTTGTAACCGAAGAGGTTAGCGTACATTCCGGAAACGTAATCCTTTTCCATGTAAATGTCGTTGTAGTAGTAAAGGGGAATAACTGCACCGTTAGACATAAGGATGTCTTCTGCTTCGTGCATCATTTCTGTACGCTTTGCCTTATCTGTTTCAACTCTGATGTCGTCGATAAGCTTGTCGTACTTTGCCCAGTCATTGACGGGGTCGATAAAAGCATCGCTGAGGAGCTTGCCTGCAGCAGATGTGTCTGTGTTGTTAGGAGCAGCAGTTGTGGACTCTTCGCCTGTGGGGCCGCAAGCACAAACAGCTAAAGCCATAACAACAACGAGAAGCATTGCTAAAAACTTTTTCATTTTGGTTTCCTCCGAAATAATTTTTTTATTATACCCCGTTTTTTTGTAGCCGACGGAAGAGTTCAAGAACCGTCGGAAGAAAAACCGGGAAGTATACGGAATTTATTTGTTGAAGCAGGCGGACATATGTCCGTTGCCTCTGTCAGTGAGTGAGGGGCACTCCTGAGCACACTGCTCTGTTGCATATCTGCAGCGGGTTCTGAAGGGACAGCCGGTAGGCATATTGAGAGGACTGGGAACGTCACCTTCAAGAACTATTCTCTGTCTGCTTCTTGCTATATCGGGATCGGGGATCGGAACAGCTGAAAGAAGTGACTGAGTATAGGGATGAAGCGGATTTTCATTGAGCTCATCCGCATCTGCCATCTCAACGATCTTACCGAGATACATAACTGCTATTCTCTGAGAGATATGATGAACAACAAGAAGATCGTGAGCAATGAAAAGATATGCCACACCGAGCTTTTCCTGTAATTCCTCAAACATATTGATAACCTGAGCCTGAATCGAAACGTCAAGAGCAGATACGGGCTCATCGCAGACGATAAACTGAGGATCAACAGCAAGAGCTCTTGCTATACCTATTCTCTGACGCTGACCGCCGGAAAATTCGTGAGCATATCTTGTGGCATGCTCAGAGTTAAGTCCGACATAGTTCATAAGCTCAAGGATCTTCTCTCTTCTTTCCTTTTTGTTGGAATAAAGATTATGAACATCAAGAGGCTCACCGATGATATCCTCAACGGTCATTCTGGGATCAAGAGATGAATACGGATCCTGGAAAACCATCTGCATCTTTTTTCTCATTGAGTTTATATTACTCTTTGTAACCTCTTCACCTTCAAAAAATACCTGACCTGCGGTAGGCTCATAAAGGCGGAGAATACTTCTGCCGACGGTTGTCTTTCCGCAACCGGATTCACCTACGAGACCTAAGGTCTCACCCTTATTGATGGTGAACGAAACACCGTCTACAGCCTTAAGGGGTGTTTTCTTGAAAAATCCTGTACGGATAGGAAAATACTGTTTCAGGTCATTTACTTCAAGCAGAATATCACTCATCAGTATTTCCTCCTTCCGCCATCACCGCATCCCTTACATTGATCCAGCAGGATGCCTTATGATTTTCATTGATAGTAAGCTCCTCAGGCTTTTCTGTAAGACATATCTTCATTGCATTATCGCAACGGGTACAGAAGGAACAGCCTTTAGGAAGATTAAGCATATTTATGGGTGTACCGAGAATTGGAACAAGCTTCTCCTTCATTCTTGTTACATTGGGAATGGAACGGAGAAGTCCCTTTGTATATTCGTGCTTAGGATTATAGAATATTTCGTGAGCAGTTCCTCTTTCGCAGATTCTTCCGCCGTACATAACTATGATATTATCACACATACTTGCAATAACACCAAGGTCATGCGTAACAAGGATAACTGCCATTCCGAGCTCCTTCTGAAGCTTCTGCATAAGCTCAAGTATCTGAGCCTGAATCGTAACGTCAAGAGCTGTGGTAGGCTCGTCAGCAATAAGTATATCGGGCTCACAGGCAAGTGCCATAGCGATCATAACTCTCTGACGCATACCGCCTGAAAGCTCATAAGGATACTGTTTAAGACGGCGCTGAGGCTCATTGATACCTACAAGCTCAAGAAGCTCTGCGGCACGTGCCTTTGCGACCTTCCCCTTTTTATCTGTATGAAGAGTAATAGCTTCAACAAGCTGATTGCCGATAGTAAAAACAGGATTAAGGCTCGTCATGGGATCCTGGAAGATGATGGAGCAGCATTTACCTCTGAAATCTCTCATCTGCTTCTCTTTCCACTTTGTGATATCCTCACCCTTATAATAGATACTGCCGTCTACTATCTTACCGGTAGAAGCAAGTATCTGCATAATGGAATAAGCCGTAACAGACTTACCCGAGCCTGACTCACCTACGATACCGAGTATCTCTCCGTGGTCAAGATCGAATGAAACACCGTTGACTGCACAGACTTCACCTGAGTCGGTGAAAAATGATGTGTGCAGATTCTGAACACTTATAAGAGGTTTATTCATTTTTCATCACCTCTTCAACTTAGGATCGAATGCGTCTCTGAGACCGTCACCGAGAAGGTTAAGGCTGAGAACGATAAGACAAATCATAATTGCGGGGAAAACAAGCTTATGGGGATAAGACATAATACCGTCTCTTGCAGCATTTGCAAGTGAACCGAGTGAAGGCATAGGAGCCTTAACACCGAGACCTACGAAAGAAAGATAGCTCTCTGTGAAAATAGCAGAGGGGATCTGAAGAGCAACGGAAATAATGATAACCGATAAGCAGTTAGGAATGATATGCTTTTTAATTATACGTGTGGGTTTTGCGCCGATAGAACGGGCAGCAAGAATATATTCATTTTCCTTAATGGAAAGGATCTGACCTCTTATAAGACGGGCCATGCTTACCCAGTAAAGAAGACCAAATACTATAAATATTGATATCATATTTGTACCGAGCTCTGCGAGAATGGTGCCGGGCTTGAATACAAGTACTTCGTTAAGAACAACTGAAAGAAGAATGATGATAAGCATATCGGGAAGCGAATAAATGATATCGACGATACGCATTATCACAAGGTCTACCTTGCCTCCGAGATAACCGGAGATGCTTCCTATGATAAGACCTATAATAAGAACGATGATGCTTGCGAAAAGACCGACAGCAAGAGAAACTCTTGTTCCGTAGATAACACGGACAAAATAGTCTCTGCAAAGCTCATCCGTTCCTAAGATATGGGGGAATCTTTCACCGCCGTTTGCGATGTATTCCTGCTCCATCTCACTGTATTCGAAGGGAGCAAGGTTCTGAGCACCTCTGTCTCTCTTACCGTCAACCTTGAGTATCTCGTCATAGCTGTAGGGAACAAGCATAGGAACAAAGATTATTGTAGCAAGAATAATAGTAAGAAGCACGATACTTAATACTGCAAGAGGATTCTTAAAGAGTCTCTTCATACCGTCCTTAAAGAAGGTGGTGCTTTCACTCATTATATCCTGCTGTGCTTTTTCTTCATCTGTAGCCTTCTGGAATTTACTGAGGTCGATCTGTGTGCTCAAGAAATTCTTTTTGGGAAGGTCGTTTTTATTTTCCATATTATACACCCTCCTTAGTCAAACTTGATTCTGGGATCTACTGCTTTATAAAGAAGGTCGCAGATAAGGTTAGCAATAACCATTATCGTTGCAAGGAAAACAGTAGTAGCCATAATCATTGTATAGTCACGGTCATTGATAGCCGTAATAAACTTACTGCCGATACCGCCTACGGTAAAGATGGTTTCAACAACCATTGAGCCCGTAATGATATAAGCGATCTGAGGACCGGCATATGTAATAACGGGAATCATTGAATTTCTGAGAGCGTGCTTGAAGATAACCTTCACTCGGGAAACACCCTTAGATTTTGCGGTACGGATATAATCCTGGCCGAGCGCATCAAGCATACTTGTCTTGGAAAGTCTTGTTATGTAAGCCATAGGATATGCCGCAAGAGCAATAACGGGCAGAATATAATTCGGATTATTCGCATCCCATACGGGTATCCATTGCAGTTTGATACAAAAAACAAGAAGCAACAAGGTTGCAAGAACGAAGGAAGGAACTGCTGTAAATAACGTCGAAAAGAACACTATTATTCTGTCGGGCAGTTTATTCCTCATAAGTGCGGCAACGCTTCCGAAAACTATACCGAAGGACATAGCCACTGCCATTGCCATAAGTCCGAGACGGGCGGAAATGGGGAAGGATTCACCGATAATTGCACTGATCTCTCGTCCGTTTTTAAGCGAAACTCCGAAATCTCCGTTAACGATACCCTTCATCCAGTTGAAGAACTGAATATAAAGAGGCTGATCAAGACCGTATCTCTCTTCAAGAGCCTTAACGGTCAGCGGATCAAGTGCCTTTTCGCTGTTGAAAGGGCCGCCGGGAACAGCGTGCATTGTAAAAAATGTAATAGCACAGATTATAAGAATTGTGACAACAGCAAGCAAAACTCGCTTCACAACATATCTGGTCATATTGCTTCTCCTCTCGAATTTGCCTGAAAAAACGGCAGTAATAATAAGCCAATACAATTGTTTACTCTACATCAGCAGACGGAGAAACAGTCCGCGACAGTAAAAATCATCATGACAATCTCGTAATATTATAATCACTCAACCTCGGTTTGTCAAGAAAATATCATCCCATTGTAACTAAAACTATCAATTTGTAACATTTTGTCATATGTATTTTATTGACTTATTATTGATATTATTATATAAAAGACTTTAAGGAGTTGATTTTTATGGTACACTATAAGCATGTTGCAGTTATCGGAATAGACGGAATGGGCAAGTTTAATTCTCAGACCGAAACACCGAATCTTGATAAAATATTCTCCGACGGCGCTGTTGCCTGGTCGGCACTTTCACAAAATCCCACCATCAGTGCAGAAAACTGGGGCGCTATGCTTTTAGGAGCAACTCCTCTTGTTCATAAGCTTACAAACAGCAAGGTCAGTAATGAAAAATATAAAAACAATGCGCTCCCCTCTCTTTTCAGAAGAATAAGAGAAGAGGACCCCGATTGCTATCTTGCTTCCGTTTGCAACTGGAATCCGATAAACCACGGCATCGTTGAGGACGGCTACGGTGTCGAAAAGCTTACGGCACAAAATGACAGGGAGCTTACAGAGCTTATAATTTCCGCCGTCGCAAAAAAGCCTAAATTCCTTTTTGTGCAGTTCGATGATGTTGACGGAGCAGGCCACTCGGGCGGCTACGGCAGTCAGAAGCATTACGAGGAGATCCAGCGCGCAGACGGCTATACAGGTGAAGTGTACGAGGCATATAAAAACGCAGGAATCCTTGATGATACACTGTTTATAGTAATTGCAGATCACGGCGGAGTAAGAACCGGGCACGGCGGTTACACAGATACCGAAAAATATGTTTTTCTCGGTGTTGCGGGCAAGGGTGTACAGCATAATTTCATAACCTATACCGAAACAAAGGATATCGCAGCCATCGTTCTTTATGCATTCGGAATGGAAATCCCGGAATATGACGAGGAGGGCTTTACCTCGCAGATCCCCGAAGGCATCTGGGAAGGCACAAGGCCTTACTACAGAAAACCTGTTGAAAAGCTCGTTATCCCCACAAGAGATACTCCCGGGAATATAACAGATTATATTGGCAAAGATATAAAGCTTCTTATGCATCTTGATAATCTTCTGGAGGACAGCTCCGGCAAATGCTCACTTACACAGCATGGAACGGTAAAATTCTACTCAAACGGAGTAAACGGTGCCTGCGGTGAGTTCGGCAAGACAGGCTTTGCCGTTACAAATGATATATCCTTCGGCGAAAAAAGCTTTTCAATTGCCTTCTGGGTAGAGACCGATCCTTCTCTGTCTGAAGCACCTGCTATTATGGGAAATCAGGACTGGTGGTGGCAGAACAGAAAGCAAAAGGGACTTACCGTAGCACTCAGAAACAATGATGTAATGTTCAACATTTCAACCGGGCAAGAGCATCTTGACACCGTAGTTCCCTTCCCTGAGGAGACCGACGGAGAGTGGCTGCATTATGCCGTATCCTTTGACAGAGAATACGGAGAGATACGCTTTTATAACAATTTCAAGCTCCGTCATAAGATAACCGTTCCCGAGGAATATAAAATAAACTATGATACCGGGCTTCCTTTTGTTATCGGAAATGACGGCAAGTGCCGTTACAACAATATATCTCATGATTTTATCTTCAGACTTGACGATATCATCATAACCGACGGTGCCTTCGATGATACAGACATTGAAAAGCTCAGAAAGTATTATTACGGTGAATGATATGAAAAAGGAACTCAGATTCAAAAACGGAAAATTCAGAATAATCTGCTTTTCGGATTCCCACGGAATTATGGATTTCGATAAAAGAGTGGTAAGGGACATAGATGCTATCGTCGAAAACACAAAGCCCGACCTTGTACTGTTCTTAGGTGACAATGTATGGCGTGACGGAGCAGAGAATGAGGAATCACTCAGACACTTTATGTCCGCAATAGTGAAGCCTCTTAATGACAGAGACATCCCCTGGGCACACGTTTTCGGCAATCACGATATGGAAAGAGGCTTCGCGACAAAGGATCAGCAGAAGGTATATGAAAGTCTCGAGGGGTGTCTTTCAAGCAGCGGTCCCGAGGATATATACGGCGTGGGGAATTGGGTGCTTCAGGTAAAATCAGAGAGCTCAGATAGGACAGTATATAATGTATGGGGACTTGACTCAGGCAGAGGCATAGGAGAATTCCTCGACTATTGCCATCTTCCGAGAGATACAAAGACAAAGCTGTCGGATCCCTTACATGTCTCTTCCTCATATGATACGGTAAAATTTGACCAACAGATGTGGTATTGGAATGAATCCCTGAAAATAGAAAAAGAAAACGGCACAAAGGTACCCGGCGTTATGGTCATGCATATGGCATTCCCCGAATATGTGCTTCTTTATAAAAATGTACAGGAAACATTTTTCAAAGGAACTCACCGTGAAGGAGTAGGCAGCGGCCCCGTTAATTCAGGAATGCTTGCTACTCTCGCACAAAGAGGCGATGTAAAGACCGTAGTCGTGGGGCACGATCATATAAATGACTGCGAGGGCGAATATCTCGGCATAAAGCTCACATACGATGCGGGAATAGGCTATGACGGCTACTGCCACGGAGACCTCAGAGGCGGCAGAGTGATCGATATAACAGAAGACGATCCCTGGAATGTCAGAACTTATATGGTACGCTCATCGGATTATGTAGAAAACTATGAGTTTGAGGACACCTGATATATCCGGGCAACAAAAAAACGGCTTCGGTGAGTTTTTCTCAGAAAAAAGCTTACTTGCCGTTCAGAGGGATATATAATTCTTAATCATTCCGGAAGAAGTTTCTATAATGCAACAAACGGACTGTTCACAATATGTGGACAGTCCGTCGGTTTTTAAATATCGTTTCTTATTATATCATCGAGAGTCTCTCTTTTAACTGCTACATAGTCCTTACCGTCATTTATCATTACAACGGGAGGCTTTCCGAGACGGTTATAGTTGGAGCTCATCGAATAGTTATAAGCGCCCGTTGTCAGGACAGCGATCTTCTCTCCCCTTTTTATATCATGGGGAAGGCGGATATTCTCCTGAATAAGATCACCGCTTTCACAGCATCTTCCTGCAAGAGTGCATACCATATCGCAGGGAGCCTCGGGGCGTGTTGCCGATCTTACGGAATAGTATGAGCCGTAAAGAGCATAGCGGGGGTTATCTGCCATACCGCCGTCGATAGACACATAATTCTTATAACCCGGTATTTTCTTGACAGTACCCGCAGTATAAAGAGTCATACCTGCATCAGCCACAATGCTTCTGCCCGGCTCAAGATATATACGGGGCATTTTTATATTGAGCTGTGCGACAGTTTTTTTCATAAAGTCTGCCAATTCGCAGATATTCTTATCAATATCAATATAAGGGTTCGAATCTATATATCTGACACCGTAACCGCCGCCGAGATCAAGGATCTCTGCTTCAAAGCCGAGTTCTGCCTTAACCCTTGCTATAAATTCAAGCATTATTTCAGAACTTCTTATATATATTTCGGAATCAAATATCTGTGAGCCCACATGGCAATGGAAGCCGCAGAGTCGGATGTTTTTAAGAGAAAGTGCGGTTTTTGTTATCTCAAAAGCCTGGCCCGTTTCAATAGCCGAGCCGAATTTTGAATCCACTTTGCCCGTATTTACGGCTTCATAGGTATGAGGATCAATACCGGGAGTAAGCCTTAAAAGAATATTCTGAGTGACATTCTTTTCGGCGGCTGTCTCACTTATTGCCATAACCTCTTCAAGATTATCGCAGACAAAATAGCCGATACCGTTGTCTATAGCAAATGCTATATCCTCATCCGTCTTATTATTTGAATGAAAGAAAGCATTTTTAAGATCAAAGCCTGCCTTAAGAGCAGTATATACTTCTCCTGAGGACACAACATCTGTACCGAAGCCCTCTTCTCTGACTATTTCATAAAGTCTTTTGAAGGAGCAGGCCTTACTTGCATAAAGACAGCCTGCATTTTCACCGAAATACTTTCTTATTGCATTTATATATGTACGGCAATTGTGTCTGATCCTGTTTTCATCCATAAGATATAGCGGTGTGCCGTATTTTTCGGCAAGTTCAACCGTATCCATACCGCCGAAGGTAAGATGTCCGAGGGAATTTACTCCTAAGTTTTCGCAGATCATAAAAAACTCCTTAGGGTGGCAAGTATAATCCAAACCCGTTTTTTGCGGGGCGGATTTCCGCCATCTCTTCGTTAAAATACTCGTAAATCCGAAAGGATTTACTGCGTTTTGTGCCTTGATATGACAAAAATCCGCTGCGCAAAAAAT
>JAFSGH010000049.1 GCA_017440965.1 Clostridia bacterium
ATCAAGCAGCTCCTGTGCTTTGGAAAACTCTTTTTTTGTTATAAGCTCTCTCAAATCGTCAAGATGCTTATAGGCATCTTTTTTATCGGCATTCTCATAAGGCTCACCGCTCCAGAGAGAAATTTCATTCAACTGTATTCTCAGCTTCTTCGGGTGTGAAAAAACCATCGCTCCGAGTCTGCCGTTTCCTATGGGCAAGGCTTCCTCCCAGGTTTTTGCAGGAGTACTAAAATATAATATATTTTTCATAAAACCATCCTCCGTTTTTTTAGATGTTAGCATATATATTTTTGCTTGTCAAACAAAAATTTTCTTTACAATTATCTCCTTGTGTGTTACCATCATTACAACACAAAAAGGAGAAAAGCTATGATAAATCATATAATCATCTGGAATCTTGATAAAAATTTAAGCGCTGAAGAAAAGCAAAAGGTTAAGTCGGAAGCAAAAGAAAAGCTTGAAGGTCTTTACGGAAAAATAGACGGACTTACAAAAATAAAGGTTGAAATAAATCCTCTTGAATCCTCAAATGCCGATATGCTGTTGTTCACACAGTTTACCGACGGGGAAGCTTTGAAGGCTTATCAGGAATCCCCCTTGCACAATGCCGTTGCCGACAAATATGTTCGCCCCTACGCCGTGAGCAGAGCCTGTCTTGACTATATCTGTGAAGAATAAAAATTAATAAGCTAAAAAAATCTCCTTAATATCTGCCCCGAAAGAGGCTTTATTAAGGAGATTTTTTAATTATTCTGTTAAATAACTATATGCAGACTGATACTGAACATCATCAGTCTGAGGAAGAACTGCAAGCTGATTTTTGATATTTTCCGTTGTGAGAATAATCTCATCGGGCAAAACACCGACATCATCATAGCAATCACTTATATACGGATATATTTTTGCAACTGTGAGCAAAACAGCTCCGCCGTCATCCAAACGGAAAATCTTCTGCATAGTGCCGTGTCCTGCTGTTGTTTCACCGATAAGCCTTGCCTTACCGAAATCACGCAGATCGCAGGCTAAAAGCTCTGCCGCGCCCTCTGTTCTGTCATTCATAAGAACTGCAATCGGAAGCGATATACTCGAAGCATCTGAGGAATATATTTCCACCGTATCTCCGTTTGAATTTTTTGCAACCGCAAGTGCTCCGACACCGTCTGTTGCAAGAGGAACAATAATATCAATAACATCAACAGCATATTCAAGATTATCGCTGACATTGTTTCTTACATCAATGATAATTCCCGTAACACCGTTTTCGTTAAAATATGCGATAGCTTCGGAAAAGCTCTCAGCTGTATTTTCATAAAATGCCGTAAGTCTTATATATCCCACAGTTCCCGATATACTGTAGTAACAGGACTGTGCTTTATAGCCCTTTGCAACATTGACCGTGTTTAAAACCTCGTCTCCGTTTTCATCAATACTGAGAATACTGAGATTGATGCTTGTGAGCTTGTCACCGCCGAAGGAAGCAAGAAGCTCCCCCGCATTTTCCTGAGTTACAATTTCTGTGTCAACAGCGGTTATATAAAAGCCTTTTTCTATTCCCGCAAGAGCCGCAGGCGAATCCTGGGCAACATCGCCAACAAGAAGATAGCCCGAATCCTTATCATAAGCCGCCTCAAGACCTATTCCCGAAACATTACCGAGCATTTCGCTGTAGTATTCGGCATATTCCTCGGCAGACAGATAAACGCTGTATTCGTCATCAAGTCCCTCAATATATCCCTTTGCAATACTCGCATTAAGCTTTTCGGAATCAACATTTCCGTAATACTGTGCTCTAACAAGCTCATCTATATCAGAAAGCTTTGAATATAACTGTGCTCTCTGAGGCAAATCCTCAATAAGCTCATTGTATACATTCATATAAACAGTTACGGTAACTGCAACGGTAGCTGCAATTGTTATGAATATTAACGCTATCGCTATTCCGAGAGGAATTTTTTTACTCATCAAGTCACATCCTTAGGAGTAGTATTATCTTGAGCTGAGAGAAACATAATTCAAGGGATTAACCTTCTGTCCGTTTACACGGAATTCAAAATGCACATGTGCACCCGTAACATAGCCTGTGGCACCGGCATATGCTATGGTCTGACCTTGCTTAACCTTCTGTCCTGCAGATACATTAAGCTTACTGTTATGAGCATAAAGAGTTGCTATGCCGTCTCCGTGGTCAATTACGACATAATAACCGTACATTGAATGACGGGTTGCCGTGATTACAGTACCCGAAGCTGATGCCGAAACATTCTTTCCGTAGGTTCCGCTTCTGCAGCAGGTATCAACCGCATAATGTGTTTTGTATTTTCCTGTTATAGGATCGTTTCTGCCACCGAAATAAGAGGAAATGTATGCATCAGAATACTGCAAGGGCCATATAAAACCGTCTTCCACAGTTTCAACATTTCCCGAGCCGTGAGATGCGTTTGCAAGAATCTGCTCAATCTCCCTATCAAATGCTGCCTGTTCATCCTCATATTTCTTAACAAGC
>JAFSGH010000050.1 GCA_017440965.1 Clostridia bacterium
GATATTTGTCTTGCGACAAGTGATATTGCCTTCGGCAGTTTTCGGCGAATAAAATAACACTGAAGCCGCAAGGCTTCAATATCACTTTTGATTTATCAAAAATATAACTGCAAATTTTAATTTGCAATATCACTTAATACTTAGCGGAGTGTTCGTAAGGACACTCCGCAGTTTTATTCGCCTTTCGGCGAGTTTTATTGCTTCGCAGTGATATTTGTCTTACGACAAGTGATATTGCCTTCGGCAGTTTTCGGCGAATAAAATAACACTGAAGCCGCAAGGCTTCAATATCACTTTTGATTTATCAAAAATATAACTGCAAATTTTAATTTGCAATATCACTTAATACTCACCGAAGAAAATATTTTCACTTTGGCGTAATTGCCTTTAGCAGAAGCTTTGACGAAGGCAATTTTTCTGCCGAAAACTCAGTCACCTGTGCTTTGCTTTCGGCTCTTCACGGCAGGTAAGCTTGGGAAGACAGCAGAAAAATTGCCTTTTGCAGGTGTTCTGCAAAAGGCAACAGCTATTAATATTATTTGTGTGTACGGTGCGGTGATGTGTATTACTTTTCTTTTTTCTTTATCTTATTAAGCTTCTTGTTGATGGTGAGCAGCTCTTCCTTTGTAAAGAGGCTCTTTGCCATCATACAGACTCTCTTTATTGAAAAGCCCTTTACCATACCTATGGTGTTCTTGTTTATCATCTTGGGGCTGATCTTAAGTCCGTCTGTTGAGAAGCCTGCTACCTCTCCTGTGCCGCTCTTTGACTTCATCTTCTTAAGAAGTCCCTTGACAACGCCTAAGAGAACAAGCTTTCCCTTTGCGGTGTCCCATATGTCGCCGATGCTGTCATTAATGGAAAGATAGCCTGTAGGAGTGTCTATTTCAAACCAGTTGATAACTGCGCCCTCCTCCTTGAGGATATAATCCTCATTGGGAGTGTCCACCTTGCGGATAACGGCTTCATCGCTGATATCTCCCGCAACGGCCTTCAATACCGATTCGCCCTTGTTTTCAACCTCGAAATAGAAGAAGGGATACTTGCCTTTCTTCTGCTTACCCTGAGACACACCGTTAAGGAACAGCTCAACCTCGTCACAGTTTGAATATACTGTTACCCTTGTTCTGTCCTCGGTACGGTCAACATATCTCTTTGAGCAGATATGCACCATTTTTTCGGGATTGAGCCATGCCTTATATGCATAGAAGGAGTCCTTCTTATACTTACGGTCGAAGGTCACAAGTCCCTTATGGTTCATTCCGTCCTCACCGCCCTCGCTTCTTGCGTCTGCGGCAAAGTCAAACATATTCCACACATGAGTTGCCCAAAGCCAGGGACGGTCTGCTATCTGCTTTATAAGCTCCTCGTGATAATAGGACTGATATTCCTCAGTATAGTCGCCCTGAGTGGGAGTTGAGGTGTGCCAGTTAAGTGCCTCACAGCCGTATTCGCTGATACCGATCGCTTTTTTGGGATACTTCTTATGGAAATCGTCAAACCACGGGCCGTTCATATCGGTAGTACCGCCGTACCATCCGAAATAGTGATTATAGGAAAGCACATCCGAGATATGCACATATTCGCTGTCGATCTCAGCCATAGTGACAGCCGCAATGACCGTCTTTCTTGTCTTATCAAGCTTATGGCAGAGGTCATTTAACATATGATGATTCTTGAGAAGGCTCTCATCTGCAGAGCCGCCCATGGATATCTCATTTGAAAGTCCCCAGACAACGATGGAGGGATGATTGTAATTCTGAATAATAAGCTCCGTCATCTGAGTCTTTGTATTCTCGAAGCCGTCAGGCATATGCTTTGAGATATAAGGGATCTCAGCCCAGAGAACAAGTCCCTTTTCGTCGCAGAGATCGTAAAATACCTGAGAATGCTGATAGTGAGCAAGTCTTACGGTGTTTGCGCCTACCTCTAAAATAAGGTCGATATCCTCCTTGTGATGCTCGGGAAGAAGAGCATTTCCGATGTCAGGTCTGTCCTGATGACGGGAAACACCTCTTAAGGAATAGGGCCTGCCGTTGAGAATAAAGCCCTTTTCGGGATCTATCTCATATCTTCTGCAGCCGAAGCGTGCCGATACCTCATCGACAGCCTCACCGTCAACAATAAGCTCTGCCTTTGCTGTATAAAGATAGGGATCGTTTATACCGTCCCAGAGGTGAGCATTCTTCATCTCGAATTCAACCTCGGGATCCTTACCGCTTTCAAGCTGACTTGCCACAAGAGCACCGTCCGCGTCATATACGGAAAATCTTACCTCGCCCTCGCAGAAGGCCTGAAGCTTGATCTCCGTCTCATCATCCTCCACCTCGGGAGTGACCTTTATGCCGGGTGTGCCGTAATAATCAAGCTCAAAATGGGACTTGTTTACCGAAATTATATTAACATCTCTGTATATTCCGCCGTAGAAGGTAAAGTCTGCCATCTGAGGATAGACAAAATTATTGGGAGAATTATCCGCAGTGACCACAAGAATATTCTCATCCTTTATATCCGCCTCATCAATTTTTACGCGAAATGCCGAATAACCGCCGTGATGAGTGATAAGCTTCTTCCCGTTGAAGAAAACCTCAGCGGTGGAGTTTACAGCCTGAAATTCGATGTATGCAACATCGTTTGCCGTAAGCTCTTGCTTTGTAAGAAGTCTTGCAAAATATCCCTTTGTGCGCTTGTAGTCATTGCCGCCGTCCTGACCGTCCTTGCCGTTCCAGGTAAAGGGTAAGTCTGCTTTTTCCCAGAATTCGGGAAATGAAACGGGAATTTCCTTAGCCTCAAGTGAAAATGCCCAGCCTTTATTGATGTTGGTAACTGTTCTCATTTTAGCCTCCGTTAAAATAAATTATGTAAAAATAAGTGTCCTGCGGAGAATCCGCAGAACACCGATCTTTGTGTTCAATTTATTATAATTTCTCAGCATTTATATTGTCAAGATAAAATTCTGACAAAGGCTTATTTACTGAGGCTTTGCGACACTTTCAGCGCGAAGAATTGCGGCATCAATGTTTTCGCATATGTTTTCCCTGCCTATCTCATCCATAAGACCTGATTTTTCAAGGGTCTTCATAGGCTGCTCGTTCACATGGGAAAGGATGAGCGTCTTGCCCTGCTTTTTACAGAGCTTGACGATGGATTCAAAGCTGTGAATACCCGTGGCATCAATGGCGGGAACGCTTCTCATTCTGAGGATGAGAATATCCTTTTTGCCGCTCTTTATAACATCGGCTATCTTCGTTGACGCACCGAAGAATATGGGGCCCGTTATTTCAAATACCATAGTATTCTCGGGAACGACTCTGAAGCGGATATGCTCCTCATCATTGGCATCGTCTATCTCCTTCCAGCCGTATGCATCGGTTACATCGCTCATACGCTTCATAAAGAGAACGGTTGCAAGAATGATTCCGACGATGATAGCAACAACAAGGTCAAATACAACTGTCAGAACAAAGGTCACAAGAAGCACAAGGGTGTCGCTCTTGGGAGCGTGCTTTACAATGGAGACGAATTCTCTCCATTCACTCATATTGTAGGCAACGACAAAGAGTATTGCCGCAATGGTGGGCATGGGAATAAGAGATGCATAGGGCATAAATACCACAAGCACAAGAAGAAGCACTACTGCGTGTACCATACCTGCAACAGGTGTTCTGCCGCCGTTTTTGATGTTTGCCGCTGTTCTTGCGATAGCTCCCGTTGCGGGAATACCTCCGAAAAGTGCCGATGCCACATTGCCTGCACCCTGAGCAATAAGCTCCATATTTGAATTGTGTCTGCTTCCCGTCATACCGTCTGCAACAACGCAGGACAAAAGAGACTCAACAGCCGCAAGCACGGCAATGGTAAATGCATCGGGAATTATAGCCTTCACCGTATCAAAGGAGAACTCGGGAAGAGAGGGCATCGGAAGTGCCGAGGAGATAGTATAAAGTGAGCCGATGGTATTTACATTCATATCAAATATCTTCACAAGTGCCGCCGATATGACGATGGCAAATATTGAAGGGGGGATCTTTTTTATGAATTTCGGGAATATTATAAGGACTGCAAGAGATACCGCTCCTATGATGAAGGCTTCAAAATTGAAGGTGCCTATCTGATGAACTACCTCTTCGACCTTTTCAACGGTCTCAATAGGCGAATTCGCAAAGGTAAGTCCTAAAAAGTCCTTGAGCTGTCCGATAACAAGAGTGATGGCAATACCTGTGGTAAAGCCTGTTGTTATGGTGTAGGGAATGAACTTTATAAGACTGCCGAGACGGAAAAGTCCCATAAGTATCAGAAGAATACCCGCGATAACGGTGGCAAGCACAAGCCCCGATATTCCGTTTTCGGCTACAATACCCGCAACGATGGTAGCAAATGCCGCAGTAGGTCCTGCTATCTGTACGCGTGAGCCGCCTAAAAATGAAATAACAAAGCCTGCAATTATCGCAGTATAAAGTCCCTGCTCAGGCGTAACACCTGATGCCAATGCCAAAGCAATTGAAAGCGGAAGCGCAATAACGGCAACAATAAGTCCCGCCGTCATATCCTTGATAAGCTGCTGTCTCGTATATCCCTTAAGACAGGAAAACAGCTTCGGCTGTAATTTATTCATAACAAAAAACCCCTTTTCCGTTTTTTCCGTTAAGAATTATATCCCCATCCGCCGCCACTTTCAAGAAAAAAAACCGCATTTTGATTATTTCTATATTTTATTGAAACAAACCAAATCCCACCCCAATTTTTTGTACATTTTAACAACCAACTCCCACCCCCTCCCCCTTCTCCGCTCTCGGATCTCCGAAAAAACAAAAAAACACAAACCGCCTCAAACTTCTGCTGCGGTCTGTGCTTCCTGTACACCTTCAACGCTATTCACCTTACGAATTTACACTACTCTCAAACAAATAGGGGAGTCCGCACTCCCTAAGAACCGTTTTATTACCTTATGAATTTACACTACTCTCAAACTCTCGTTCGCTTCCTTTTCCCAGCCTAAGAGTTTTATTACCTTATGAATTTACACTACTCTCAAACATGGGTTACCGTTTTAGTAAGTTTCTTGAGTTTTATTACCTTATGAATTTACACTACTCTCAAACATCAATGCAGTCGGCTCAATTCTCATAGGAGTTTTATTACCTTATGAATTTACACTACTCTCAAACATTTGGATTCTGAAGAAGATTCCTATGTTAGTTTTATTACCTTATGAATTTACACTACTCTCAAACCTTCTGCTTACGGCATCAACCGTGAACCGCGTTTTATTACCTTATGAATTTACACTACTCTCAAACCAAGGATATATGTTCAAATAATGATTCAAAGTTTTATTACCTTATGAATTTACACTATTCTCAAACCCGAAAACAGGCTCAACAATCAACTGCAAAGTTTTA
>JAFSGH010000051.1 GCA_017440965.1 Clostridia bacterium
ATATCATCAGCCCGTATGGCTGTATATCATCAAGTCGCAGATAGATGCACGCTAAAGCGTGATGAGATACAGCCCCAAAGGGGCTGATGATATGCACCACGCTTCGCGCGGTGATGATATGCTAAGACTGCGGCTTGGATAAAAAAATTCGACAAGTAGAAACTTGTCGAATTTTTTGGTGCGAGAGACGGGACTTGAACCCGTACGGGATTACCACACGCCCCTCAAACGTGCGCGTCTGCCGATTCCGCCACTCTCGCTGATTAGTGGAACGAGAGGAATTATACCAGAACAATAACAGTTTGTCAAGAGATATTTGATAAAAATTATTGATTTGAAGTCAATTTTTTTTGTTTTTCAAACATTTCTCTTTTTCTTCTTATGGTTTCATCAGTAAGAAGAGAAAAAACCGTTCCGTTAAAATCAACATAATAGCCTTCTCTGACTTCTCCGGAGATTTCAGATAAAGGAATGCGAGTTAAGTTTTTATTATAATCCTCTAAAGTAACAAAACCGTCTTCAATTGATATAACATTATAGATCATTATAATTTGCAACCTCAAAAGTCTTTCCGTCTCCGTAACAGACTATAGTACCGGACTCGTCAGTTCTGAATATTTTTACACCGAGATCTTTTAATCTGTCCACTACTTCATCATGCGGATGGCCGTATAAATTATTCAAACCGCATGAAATAACGGCAATCTCAGCATCAGCCTTCTGAAGAAACTCAAGAGAGCTTGATGTATAGCTTCCGTGATGAGCTACCTTTAATATGTCTGTTTCGATATCATAGTCTTTTTCAAGAATAGCATTTTCGGTTCTGACTGTAGCGTCTCCTGTAAATAAGACTGATGTTTCGCTATAAGTGGCATTAAGCACAATAGACATATCATTGTAATCCTCGGAGTCAAACAAAGGCGAGAAGAAGTCAAGCCTTACATCACCGCAGTCAAAGCTGTCGCCGTCGTTTACGGATATCACATTACAATCAAGAGATTCAAGCGAATCGAGGAAATCATAATAAAGATTTGAAACAGGCATACTGAACTCAGAAAATTCAGGCAAAACAATAGTTTCACAGTCAACTGCCCCGACTATTCTCTGAGCAGCACCCATATGATCGGAATGAGGATGAGACAGAATAAAGCAATCAAGCTTTTGGATATTATTTTCATCTAAAAACTCAATAACCCGTGAAGAATATTCAGCTTCACCGCAATCGATCAGTATATTCTTTCCGTTGCAGGAAATCAGACCGCAATCACCCTGGTCTACATCAAGAAAGGCAATTACAAGCGGGTTATCAAAAACTGAACTGTCATCATCAGGTACTTCACTGTCTAAATCACAAGCTGAAAATAAAAGAATAAAAAATACAAATATTAATAAAACGGCGGATAATTTATTTCTTTTTTCTGACATAATTTTTTCCTCTGTTGTGATCGTTACCGCGGTTGTTGCTCTTAAAATTAGTTATTTTACTGATATTATTTCCGGTTGATTTATCATCAATAAGACAATCAGGACTATGACCGATAAGATCAGCTCTGTGGGCCTTATGAAGAGCTTTAATAACAAGCTCTCTGCTTTCAGGTGCAAAATATCTGATCAATGCTCTCTGCATTGCTTTATCTTCAGATGATTTAGCAACATATACCTTTTCAAGAGTATAAGGATCAAGCTCAGTATAGAACATTGCTGTAGAAATAGTACCCGGTGTCGGATAGAAGTCCTGCACCTGCTCAGGCTTCAGCCTTTGTTTTTTGATAAACAATGCAAGGTCTATTGCATCATCAAGAGTAGACCCCGGATGAGAGGACATAAGATAAGGAACAATATACTGCTCTTTGCCGATGCTTTTCGTGTAATTAAAATATTTATCGGCAAACCTCTTATAAGCTTCAATATGGGGCTTGCCCATTTTATCAAGCACATGAGCAGAACAATGCTCAGGAGCAAGCTTTAACTGACCGCTGACATGATGCTGTACCATTTCCTTAAAAAACGCATTTGACTTATCCTCAAGAAGATAATCAAATCTGACCCCTGATCGGATAAATACCTTTTTTACATTCGGAAGAGATCTGACTTCTCTTAATATATCAAGATACTCTGTATGATCACTGATAAGATTCTTGCAAGGCTTCGGTGCAAGACATTTTTTGCCTTTACAAAGTCCCCTTTCCTCCTGACCTGAGCAGGAAGGAAATCTGAAATTAGCAGTAGGACCGCCAACATCATGGATATACCCCTTAAAATTCGGCATTTTTGTTAAAAGCTTCGCTTCTTCAATTATAGATTCTTTACTTCTTGAGGTTATGTATCTTCCCTGATGAAAGGCAATTGAGCAGAAATTGCAACCGCCGAAGCAGCCTCTGTTATGAGTAATTGAAAACTCGACCTCTTCGATTGCAGGAACTCCGCCTAAGTGTTCATAAGAAGGATGATAAGTTCTCATAAACGGTAATCTGTAAATTGCATCAAGCTCCTCAGTTTTAAGAGGCTCCATGGGAATATTCTGAACAAGCATTTTTTTGCCGTGTTTCTGCTTAAGAATCCTGCCTCTGAAAAAATCCTGCTCATCCTGCTGAATACGGGCAGCTATTGCATATTCTCTTTTATTTACAGAAACATTCTCAAAGGATGGACACTCGACACCTTCATATGGAGTTTCTGCATTATCACAAAGATAACATATTCCCTTTATATCACGAAGCTGAGACGGCTTTTTTCCGCGTGAAAGCGCGTCAGCAATTGCAACAGTCTGCTTCTCGCCCATGCCGAATGAAAGAATATCCGCACCGGAAGAAACAAGAATAGAAGGGAGAATCTTATCCGACCAATAATCATAATGAGCAAATCTTCTGAGCGAGGCTTCAAGACCGCCGATAACAATAGGAATATCACCGTAAGCATTTCTGATAAGCTTACAGTATACCTCGACAGCTCTGTCGGGACGCTTGCCCGTTTTTCCGCCGGGAGAATAGAGATCCTCTGTTCTCCTTCTCTTTGCAACAGTATAATGCGCAACCATCGAGTCGATATTTCCGGAAGAAACGAAAAAGCCGTATCTCGGCTTACCGAAGACCTGAACAGACTCAGGATCTTTCCAATCAGGCTGACTGATAAAACCGACCTTGTATCCCGCATTCTCAAGAACACGGGATATTATTGCTGCGCCAAAGCTTGGATGATCAACATAAGCATCGCCGCTGATATAGACAAAATCAACATAATACCAACCGCGGTCAATCATGTCATCCTTATTTATAGGAAGAAACATATTATTCATTATCTCCATCACTGTCTGTTGTAGCATCAGATACGTCACCGACAGCACCTGCTGTATCTGACATAGCATTCATTTCGTACCATTGAGCCTTTGTCACAAGAACATTTCTGGGCTTACTTCCCATATGAGGGCCGACTATGCCCTTCTGTTCAAGTGTATCCATAAGGCGTCCTGCTTTTGCAAAGCCTAAGCCGAGGTGACGCTGAAGAGCAGAAATTGATGCCTTTTCAGGAGCGCCGACAAACAATTCGACCGCACGCATAAAGAGATCGTCCCCTGAATCAATACCGGATGATGAAGGCTCTTCAGTTTTCTTCTTTTCCGCAACAGCTTGTCTGTCAATCTCCTGCTGCACGTTGTCATCATAATTAGTTGCTGAATTTCCCTTAATAAACTGAACAACATTTTCAATTTCAGCGTCAGAAAGATAGCATCCTTGAATACGGACAGGTTTAGGTACACCGACGGGATAATAAAGCATATCACCGTTACCCATCAGCTTTTCAGCACCGGCTGTATCTATAATTATCTTTGAGTCAACATATGATTTAACAGTAAGCGCAATTCTGCTGGGAATATTTGATTTAATAACACCCGTAATAACATCAACCGAAGGGCGCTGAGTTGCAACAACAAGATGCATACCTGCAGCACGGGCCATCTGAGCAAGTCTCTGAATTGAATCCTCAACCTCTGAGGGCGCTACAGTCATAAGATCGGCAAGCTCATCGATAAAAATAACGATATGAGGAAGCTTTACGAGATCATCGCGTTCATCACAAAGGCTGTTATAGGCAGCAATATCTCTTACGCCGTTGGCATTTAGTGTTTTATATCTTGAAAGCATTTCCGTAACTGCCCACCCGAGAGCACCTGCCGCTTTTCTCGGATCGGAAACAACGGGAACAAGAAGATGAGGCAAGCCGTTATAGATTCCGAATTCAACCTGTTTGGGATCTATAAGAAGAAGCTTGACTTCATCAGGAGTCGCATTATATAAAATGCTGACGATCATAGAATTGAGACATACAGATTTACCCGAGCCGGTAGTACCTGCAACAAGAAGATGCGGCATCTTAGCAAGATTAGAGAACATCGGTGTGCCTGAAATATCCTTACCGAGTGCAACCGTAAGCTTACTTTGTGAATTTCTGAATTTATCATTATCAATAGACTCACGGAATGTAACTGTCGTTTTATTTCTGTTGGGAATCTCAATACCGATAGCTGCTTTATTTGGAATGGGCGCTTCAATACGAAGGCCTGCAGGAGAAGCCATATGTAAAGCAAGGTCATCAGCAAGACCGACGAATTTGCTTATTTTAACTCCGGGAGCAGGTGCTAATTCGTACCTTGTAACAGAAGGTCCGGGAACAACACCTACGATAGAAGCACTGACATTAAAGCTGTTCAACGCGGCAATAAGCTTTTCCCCGTTCGACTTGAGCTCAGCTTCATTATAAGAAACAGAGGAAGCTTTAGGTCTGTTAAGGCAATCAAGAGGCGGAAGGATATATTGAACATTATGAACCTGATTTACCGCATTATCAAGGGACTCCTTGAGCTCCTTTTCTTCCTTTGCAGAAAGAGGCTCAAGTGCTTCCTTTTTCTTTTCGGGAGCTGTCTGTTCCGGTGCGATGTTTTCAGACTCGGAATAAGCTTCATTAGCCTCATCTTTGATCTCTTCAAAATCATTTATCTTAGATTCATCCTGCATCTTCGGCAAGGTAAAAGAAAAGATATTTTCATCATCAGAAGACTCAGAAATATCAGTGTCGATCTTCTTGATTTTTGACCTTTTCTTTGATTCGGACTTTTCTTTCTCATCATCGGCATCACAAAAATCATTCAATATTCTTGCAGGATCTACATTCTTGTTTTTTCTTTCCTTGATAATTTCTCTTTCTTCTATTCTCTCCTGTCGGCGTTTCGCAATATCTTTTTTTGATTTCTCTATAGCATTTTCAGTAATTTCGCTGAGTTTCTTGGCGGGCTTCTCCATCCCCATAAATACTTTAACGAGAGATATGCCGAACAAAAGCATCAAATCGGCAATAAGTACGATCGAAAGAATTACATTTGTCAACGCCACAGATTTGCAAAGCTGGAACAAGACACCGCCGAATACAGCGCCGAGAATACCGCCGTTTGTCAATGAAGAAAATGAATTAATCTGCGATTCGGATAATATATTTCTGATACTGTCCGCAAATCCGAGTTGCGAATCTGCTACCTTATTAACATGGAAGAAAGAGCATAAAAGTACAAAAGCAAAGAAAATCTCTGCACCTTTAAAAAAATGCTTGGTCTCCTGCTTATTGATCAATGATGTAACACCGTAGAAAAGTACAGCAAGAGGTATATAATAGCCACAGATACCAAACAGAGCGAAATAATAAGAATGGATATTGTTCCATAATGAATCTGCACCGCCCGAAAACAGTGCTATAATTAAAAGCAATAATCCTGCAATAAATGTAACGGTTGCAGAAAACTCCCTTTTGAATATGATCTCAGTTAATGAAAGCTGTTTATTTTTTGTATTCTTTTGAGATTTTGATTTCTTTTTAGAAGAACCAGATCTCTTTGTTGAAGATTTTTTTACAGTAGAATTTTTTGACAAAACTATGCGTCTCCTTAATTATATTTATTATATTATAATACTAAAGAGTGAAAAAATCAACCGTTTTCTGACATTTGAAACAGATAGTCGAATGCATCGCTTACAGAACCTGTGCAGTCAATTAATTTTTCCCTGACTGCATCCCTTCCTGCGAGCACAGTTCCGAAATCCGAAACAAGCTGACCTGATGAAAGCATAAGCTCTCTGAATCGGTCACTGTCTATTCCTGAATTTCTGCTGACAAATTCAATAATTCTTTCCTGCATATTCTGAAAATATGCGAATTGCTGAGGAACACCCATAACTACACCGCTCATTCTGACGGGATGAACGGTCATTGTTGCGCTTTCTGCGATAAATGATCTGTCGGTTGAAACTGCAAGAGGTATACCGATGGAATGACCTCCTCCGAGAACTAAAGAAGCTGTCGGCTTTTTCATTCCCGATATCAATTCTGCAATTGCCATACCGGCCTCAATATCACCGCCGACAGTATTCAGAATCAATAACAGCCCCGAGAGATTCTCATCCTCTTCTACAGAAATAATTCTCGGAATAATATGCTCATATTTTGTTGTCTTGACATTCGCGGGCAGGTTATAATGTCCTTCTATCTGACCTATTATTGTAAGACAAGCAAACAGCTTTTCCGTTCTTTTTACACAAAAGAATCCGTCATTAACTAATGCTCCCGATGAGCCTTCTTCGTTTTCATCATCATTATTTTCTATTTCGGAATTAAAATTAAAGATCTTCATATTACCACCTCGATACGCTTATTATGAATTGTTTTGTACTTTTTATGCTTAAGCAATTGACTTTAATTAAATATAGTATTAAAATAATATATTATTTATTAAGGAGCTTAAATATGGGTTATTCATTAGCACAAAAAATTATCAGAGATCATCTTGTCTGCGGTGATATGATCCCAGGACAGGAAATCGGATTAAAGATAGATCAGACTCTGACTCAGGATGCAACGGGAACTATGGCATATCTTCAATTTGAAGCTATGGGTATAGAAAGAGTAAAAACTGAGCTTTCGGTTGCATATATCGATCACAATACACTTCAGAACGGATTTGAGAATGCCGACGACCATCAGTTTATTCAGAGTGTTGCGCAAAAAAGAGGTATAAGATTTTCAAGACCGGGCAACGGAATCTGTCATCAGGTTCATCTTGAAAGATTCGGTAAGCCCGGAAAAACACTTCTCGGTTCTGACAGCCATACGCCTACAGGTGGCGGAATCGGTATGCTTGCAATGGGAGCAGGCGGTCTTGATGTTGCCGTTGCTATGGGCGGGGGAACATATTACATTCCGATGCCTTATATCGTTAATGTTAAATTACTGGGTAAGCTCCGTCCATGGGTTGCTGCAAAGGATATAATTCTTGAGGTGCTCAGAATTATGTCAGTAAAGGGCGGTGTCGGCAAGATAATTGAGTATTCGGGAGAGGGTGTTTCTTCTCTCAGTGTTCCCGAAAGAGCAACAATAACTAATATGGGTGCTGAGCTCGGTGCGACAACATCCATATTCCCCTCTGATGATATTACATATAAGTTCCTTGAAGCTCAGGGACGCCCTCAGGACTTTACCGAGCTTTCAGCTGATCACGATGCAGTATACGATGAAACTATTGTTATCGACCTTGATAAATTGGTTCCTCTTGCCGCAATGCCTCATATGCCTGACAATGTAAAGACTGTAGAAGAGATCGGAAAGATCTCCATAGATCAGGTCTGCATCGGCTCTTGTACTAATTCTTCGCTTTTCGATATGCTCAAGGTTGCTGCAATTCTTAAAGGAAAAACAGTTGCACCCAATGTCAGCCTTTCAATTGCTCCCGGTTCAAAACAGGTCCTTACTATGCTTGCTGAAAACGGAGCGCTCGCTGATATGATAGCAGCCGGAGCAAGGATTCTTGAAAGTGCCTGCGGCCCCTGTATCGGAATGGGACAGTCACCCAACTCAAAGGGAGTATCGCTAAGAACCTTTAACAGAAACTTTGAAGGCCGATCAGGCACGAAGGACGCAGGTGTATATCTTGTAAGCCCCGAGGTTGCTGCCGCATCTGCTATTAACGGATATCTCACTGATCCCAGAGAGCTTGGAGATATGCCTGAAATTATTATGCCCGAAAGGTTTCTTATTAATGACAATATGATACTTATGCCGGACTCTGCAGAGGAAGCTTGCGAAAGAGCAGTAAAATACGGTCCTAACATTAAATCTGTTCCAACAGGTCACGAACTTGAAAAAATGATTACTGCTCCCGTAATGCTTAAGGTTGGTGATAATATTACAACCGACCATATTATGCCTGCAGGTGCGAAGATACTTCCCTACCGTTCAAATGTTCCATATTTATCAAAATTCTGCTTTGCAGTTTGTGATGAAACTTTTGCACAAAGATGTATTGACGGCGGTGAAGGTATTATTATTGGCGGTGCAAACTACGGACAGGGCTCTTCAAGAGAGCACGCAGCCCTTGTACCTTTATATTTAGGAATCAGAGCTGTTATTGCAAAATCCTTTGCACGTATGCATAAAGCTAATCTGATCAATTCCGGAATTATTCCCCTTACCTTCAAAAATGAAGATGATTATGATAAGATATCACAGGGAGATATGCTGAGACTGGAAAATATTTCCGACAGTGTGACTTCTTTAACCTCAGCTATGCTTTATAATGTCACTAAGGATGAAACATATGAATTAGATCTTGAGCTTTCTGAGCGTGCAAGAAGTATTCTTCTCGCCGGCGGTATGCTCAATTATACAGCAAATAACTGATACGGAGGATAAAATTATGTACGAAGAGAAGATTTCCGTTGCTCTGAAAGCTTACGAGAAGCTTTTAAGAGAGCAGCTTGAAAGAAATGAAATAATCAAGGAAACAAAGGATTTTATTGACTATAAATCACTTGATAAGATAATTATCGGTGTATGCGGCGGTGACGGTATCGGTCCTGTTATCACAAATGAAGCTGCACGTGTTCTTGAGTTTTTACTCAAAAATGATGTTGACAGTGGTAAAATTGAATTCAGAACAATTGAAGGACTTACAATAGAAAACAGAATTGCTAAAATGCAGCCCATTCCCGACGATGTTATGGATGAATTGAAGAAATGTCATGTTATTCTCAAGGGCCCCACAACTACTCCGCAGGCAGGTGACGGACTTCCCAACATTGAAAGTGCAAATGTTGCTATGAGAAAAGCACTTGACCTCTTTGCCAATCTTCGTCCTGTGAGAATTCCCGAGGAGGGTATCGATTGGACATTCTTCCGTGAAAATACCGAAGGTGCATACGCTGTCGGATCAAAAGGCATTAATGTTACAGATGATCTTGCCGTTGACTTCGTTGTAACTACAACCGAGGGAACTGAAAGAATTGCCAAGCTTGCATATAACTATGCACGCAACAACAAAAAAGAACGTGTTTCCATCATTCAGAAAGCAAATGTCATCAAAACCACAGACGGAAAATTCCTTAATATCTGCAGAGAGGTATCCAAGGATTTCCCCGATATAATAACTGATGAATGGTACATTGATATCTGCACCGCAAAGCTTATTGATCAGAAGAGAAGAAAGGATTTCAAGGTCTTTATTCTTCCCAATCTCTACGGTGATATTATTACAGATGAAGCTGCAGAATTCCAGGGCGGCGTAGGTACTGCCGGCAGTGCAAATATCGGAAAAAGATATGCAATGTTTGAAGCAATACACGGCTCTGCTCCGAGAATGGTTAATGAAGGAAGAGCACAGTATGCTGATCCCTGCTCAATGTTAAGAGCTGCAGCAATGCTTCTTTCTCATATCGGATACATCAATGAAAGCTGTAAGCTTGACAAAGCTCTCGATATATGCATGGCAGATCCCAAAATGAAGATAACAGGCCGTGCAGACGGATGCTCCTGCCGAGAATTCGGTGATTACATCATGTCAACACTTGTTGAGTTAACAAAATCTTGTAAGGATTGATTTTTATGAAAGGTAATAAAGAAATTTCATCATCCGTAATTTCCCGCCTCCCCCGCTATTACAGATTTCTTTGTGAGCTTTACAACAACGGACTAAAACGTATTTCTTCAAAGGAGCTTGCAGAAATTATGGGGCTTACCGCATCTCAGATCCGACAGGATTTTAATTGCTTTGGCGGATTCGGACAGCAGGGCTACGGTTACAATATTGAGCAATTAATTGAAGAGTTTGCTGCAATTCTCGGTCTCAATGAATTAAAAACGGCTATTCTCATAGGCGCAGGTAACCTTGGACGAGCAGTTGCAAGCCAGATGTCTTTTGAGGATAAGGGCTTTAAGCTTATAGGAATTTTTGACTGCGATCCTCTTTACAAGGGTATTAAAATCAGAGATATACCTATTTCCGGAGATGACAGCATAACAGAATTCTGCAAGGGAAATGAGCCTGACATGGCTGTTTTATGTCTTCCTGCCGACAAAGCACCTGATATGGTTGATCTTCTTGTTTCGCTTGGAATAAAAAGCTTTTGGAATTTTTCTCATTATGATATACACAGAAAATATCCTGAGCTTAATGTAGCAAATGTTCACTTAAGCGATTCTTTAATGACATTATCTTTTATTATAAAAAACAGTACTTCAGGTGATAATAATGATTAAGATCGTAGGACTTGATATACTTGATCTCATCGGATTTTCTTCAGGTGTCCTTTTTGTGCTCAGGGAATCTCAGGATAATGAGAATGTAAAGGTATCCTTCTATAGCTTTGATGTTAACACTAAATCCATTGCAACCGTGACAAAAAGTGCGTATTTATTGACCAAATTCGGAAGCTCATTTACACCGATTGCAAATCAGCTTGGTGATTATGTATCCTGTGATGCGGCAAAGCTCTGGAACGGCAACACCTTTGTTATCTATTCGTCGGGTGAACTCGGCATCTTCGATGATCAGGGAAAGCTTATAAAGACCTCTGATCTTAAATATAATGATCTGCCTGCAAGAGATGTAGCCGTAGATAATAATTATATTTGGAGTGTAGTACCTGAAGCAAATATGATCATAAAATACTCTTTACTTCAGAACAGAGTTATTATGCGCATCGGAGGAGAAAGCTCATCTACATTCTCAAAGCCCGTTTCTGTATTTGAGCACGACGGATATTTATATGTTTGCAATCAGAAGAATCATAAGATCAAAAGAATTAATCTTACAAACTATACAGTTGAAGATTACAAAGAATTCGATGAGCCTGTATATAAATATATAAATGTGAACGGTAATGAATTTGTCATTCTTGAATCCGGAGTGTATCTGTTGTAATGCTGAATTACACCGATTTAATTTGTGCGATTTTACAAAATTTTACATTTTAATATTTTATATTTGCTTTTTCTTTTCCATGATGATAGACTAATAAAAGAAAAGTTCTTTGTTTGTATCATCAACTGAGATAGAAAAAATTATTCAGCAATCTTGTTGTGATACAATGAGATTGCTTTTTATTTATAATTTTGGAGGTAATTATGAAACTGATTTATGACATCAAAGACAAGCCTAAGTTTTCTCAGGTGATTATTTTCGCCGTTCAGCAGTTACTTGCAATTATGGCCGCAACACTTGTTGTTCCGATCATTATTAATGACAATGCCGGCCTTACAGGCGAAAATGCAATGAGCACTGCTGCTGCGCTTTTTGGAGCAGGTGTCGGTACGATTGTTTATTTATGCTTTACCAAATTCAAAAGCCCTGTATTTCTCGGCTCTTCTTTTGCTTTTATAGGCTCAATGACATCGGCATTTGCAGGTGCCGCTTCTGCAGCTGCAGGCTATGCAGGCCTTATTCTCGGTGCAATATTCGCAGGTCTTATCTATGTAATTATTGCGGTGGTTGTAAAATTTGCAGGTGTTTCGTGGATCAATAAGGTTATGCCTGCAGTTGTTATCGGTCCTACAGTTGCAATTATCGGACTTTCTCTTGCTCCTAACGCTATCGGTGATCTTCAGAAGGCAAATGCTGGTGGTGATTCAAGAATTTCGATCATCTGCGGACTTGTTGCTCTCATAGTAACAATGCTGTGTTCTACATACGGCAAAAAGGGTATCAAACTTATCCCCTTTATTATAGGTATTCTTGCCGGCTATTGCGTAGCAGCAATATTTACTGTAATCGGAACAGTTACTGATAATCCTGCTCTTATGATAACTGACTTTTCTCCTATTTCAGCCTTGTGGAAGGACGGAGTTACAGTATCTACATTCTTCTCCGTTCCTGATTTCACATTTATGACCGCATTTAAGGGCTTCGGTGATATTAATTTCAGCTACATCAGCACTCTTATTGCAGCCTATGTACCTGTTGCTTTTGTTGTATTTGCTGAGCATATTGCTGATCATAAGAATATTTCCTCCATAATAGAAAAGGATCTTCTTGAAGATCCCGGTCTCAGCAATACTCTTCTCGGAGACGGCGTCGGTTCGATGGCTGGAGCTTTTTTCGGCGGTTGTCCCAATACAACTTACGGTGAATCAGTTGCTTGTGTTGCTATCACTCGCAACGCTTCTGTTGTTACTATTCTTACCGCTGCAGTACTCGCTGTTATAATTTCCTTCCTTAATCCCTTTGTTGCATTTGTAAATTCTATTCCCTCGTGTGTAATGGGCGGAATTTGTATGGCACTTTACGGATTTATCGCTGTAAGCGGACTTAAGATGATCAAAAAGGTGAATCTTGAAAAGAACAGTAATCTCTTTGTAGTATCTGCCATTTTCATAACCGGTATCGGCGGTCTCAAAATATCATTCGGTAGCGTTACCATAACAACAATTGCCTGCGCTCTCATTCTCGGTATAGTTGTAAATCTTATACTTTCAAAAGAAAAAGAATAATTTTTTGATCTGAGAATATTCTATGATAACCGTCATATTTATGGCGGTTATTTCTATTGATTAATATTCATTAATGTTATATAATATATTAAAGGAGGAATTAATTATGGTTCATTATATAAAAAATGATTATTTGACCGTAGGCGTTAAGGAATACGGCTGTGAGCTTACGAGCATCATATCGAATGACGGATTTGAGTATTTGTGGCAGGGGGAAAAAAGCATATGGTACGGCCAGTCCCCTATTCTTTTTCCTATCGTAGGCAGACTCATTGAAGATAAGTACAGATATAACGGCAAAGAATACACTATGCCAAAGCACGGCTTTGCGAGAAAGACCGAATGGAGTCTTTTATCAAAAGAGGATGATACAATGTCATTCATTCTTTCTGAGAATGCTGACACTCTTGCAATCTATCCCTTTGAATTTGATCTTATCGTGACATTTACTCTTGTCGATAATAAGCTGCGAGTCAATCATTGTGTTGTTAATAAAAACGATTATAATATGTATTTTTCTTTAGGTGCTCATCCCGGATTCAACTGTGAAATCGGCGATACACTTGTATTTGAAGAAAATGAAACTTTATCAGCCGAAAAAATCGATCTTGTGAATTCTCTTCTACTGCCCGAAGTGATACCGGTCCTTGACAATTCGCGCGAAATTGTCATTACATCAGATATATTCAATGAAGATGCATTGATTTTCCATGGCATTAAATCCGAGAATATCTTTCTTATGCATAATAATAACAAAAGAAACATAAAATTTAATATGGGCAAAGCACCTTATCTCGGAATCTGGGCAAAACCCGGTGCCCCTTATGTCTGTATTGAACCCTGGTGCGGAGTTAATGATTCCTTCGAAAAGAAGAACGATATTTCTGAAAAGGATGCAATCAACTGCCTTCCTCCTGAGGAAATATTTAACTTCACATGGGAAGCCGAATTTCTTGATTAACTATTGACTTTCAGGTCAATTAATACTAAACTTATATAAAGATAAGGAGCTGAAAAATAGTATATGAGCGACAATAATTTTGATATAGTAACAGTTGTTGACGACGACGGAATAGAGCATTCCTTTGAAGAGGTTGACAGAATTGAGACCGAAGACGGAACAAAATATATAGCTTTGATACCTGCCGAAGATAATTCAGATGACGACGAGGGCGAGCTTATTATCCTCAGAGTTGTTGAAATTGATGGAAATACGGTTCTTGAGCCAATTGAAGACGAAGCTGAATTTGATGACATTTCAGCTGTTTTCTGTGAAAGATTATCAGAGCTTTTTGATTTCAACAGTGATGAATAATTTTTATCCCTGCTTTGTGCGATATAATTGGCGGTTAATATTAACCCAACACACATTTTAAGGGAATCCTGATACTCTGTCCGCGGATTGCAGACCTCCCGATATTAATCGGACGAAGGGAGCGTGAACCGGACAGGAGGACATCCACCTGCTATAGAGAGCAGGTTATTATTACCGCCTGCGGCTTAGCGGGGATAATGAATCCGACCTATATTTGTCGGATTCTTTTTCATTTTTACGGTAAATTGCTTACACTATGATATAATTTCAGAAAAAAACAACTACACTTCGCTTAAGATAAATCATATAATTTCAAAAATTATTAAATAATTATGATCGACAGTTTTTGATAAAGCAAACAAATAAACAACGGCACGCCTGATTTCAGGTGAGCCGTTGTTTTAATTAACAAACATTTATCTGATAATTATTTTGCAGATACCTTTCTTATGTATCTCTTAAAGAACTTAATTCCATCAGCCATAGAGCTTACGGGTATTCTTTCGTTAGTTCCGTGTGTTGTTAATAATAACGAAGTGCTGACTAAGAATGGTGAATATCTGTAAATGTTCTCACAAACTCTTTCATAATGACATGCGTCAGTTCCGCCCATAACAAGATAAGGAGCAACAATGTTTTCATTATTCATGCTTACGCAGATATCTTCTATAAGCTTAAAGCATCTTGAATCAGTAGGTGAAATTTTGGAAGGATTCTTCCATCCGGGCTTAACATTGATCTCAGCTTTTTTATTTCTGATTACCTTACGAAGATGCTTTTTTGCATCCTCGACAGTTTCACCCGGATACAATCTGACATTAACATTGACGCTTGCTCTCTGAGGTAAAACATTGGGGGCGGGACTGCCTGATGCCATTGTAACACCCTGAGTTGTTCTTATAAGACTTGCTGCAGGAGGAATAAAGGTCATGACCTTAGTTAAAAGCGGCTTTAACAGCTTTATGTTGCAAGTTACAAGCCTTACGGGATAAGAACAATTTCGGCCGATTTTATCAAAAAGTTCCATCATCATAGGGGAAAGCTCAGCATGGAACTGATTATTCTCTATATTCTTTATAACATCTGCAAGGTGACCGAGAGCTGTGTGATTTGGTGCCTGTGAAGAATGACCGCCCTTTGCGGAAACAGCTACTTCAAAATCTGCATATCCCTTCTCAGCTACACCGATACCTGCAAGATTTTTAGAAATAACACCTTTAATATTTACAGGAAGAATGGCACCGCCCTCATCAAGCACACAGTCAAGGTGAATACCGTTCTTTTCAAAATATTCTGCCATAACAACTGCTCCTGAGAACTCTGAGGACATAACTTCCTCATTATGGCCGAGGCATACATAAACATCTCTTTCGGGAACAAAGCCTTCTGCAAGAAGATCCTCAACACTTTCCATAACACCGATAAGATGATTTTTCATATCAAGAGCTCCTCTGCCCCATACAAACTCACCGTCATCATCTCCGGAAAACGGAGTATGCTCCCAATCATCATATGTGCCTTCGGAAATAGGAACTACATCCTGGTGAGACAGTAAAGCGATAGGATCAAGAGAAGGATCACTTCCCTGCCATCTGAAAAGCAGAGGTCCTTTACCCACATCAATAAGTTCAAGCTGAGAATGAATCAGAGGATATCTTTCTCTCAAAAATGCATGGAATTCATCAAAATTAGACCAATCTGTCTCAGCGGGATCCTTGCTTGCAATAGTAGGAATTTTAATCGCATCGGACAGATTCTTTCTGAATCTGTCAAGATCTACCTTTTCATCGGGAAGCTGTTCAGAAGAAATTTTTTCAGGCTTGAAAAAATATGCTTTGATCGGAACAGCAGCTAACGCGGCCGAAAGACCTATCAACATAGAGTATTTTAATTTAGGATTCATAAACAATTACCTCTCTTTTTCAGCATTTTTTATTCTGTTTAATCTTTTCTTTCTCAACAGCTGCTTATTTCTGTATGATATCAGAAATAAAACAGTACAAGCAAGAATAACCACAAGAAGGATAATAATAAATACGGGGCTTGAAATTATCTTTAATATTTTATCAAGCACCAGCTTAGTATGACTTACCGATACATCAAAAGCGGCAACAAGATCAACCTCAGCGACGGTTTCGCCGGCATATTTAATAGCAGCCTTACCGAGCAGATCACCCTTTTTGACAGGAGCATCTACGGTTGCTTTTGTAAGCTCCGCAATCGGCTCAATATATACACTTTCAGCATTTACACCTGCAGGTACAAGCGCACTTACATTTTCAATTGGAACAAGACTTACATAATCAAATTCTTTTGATAATCTGACAGTAACTTCACCAACATAAGTAGATGTATTGGCTACTACGCGCAGCTTTATATTATCAAAAACCCACTTATACAAGAGCTTTGATGAAACAAAGGACATATTTTCCTTAACTAAGTCATTATCAAAATCGTTCATTGGTGCATCAAGGACAACGCATATATAATTATATCCGTCCTTCGAGGCCATTGAAACGCAATTGCAGTTTCCGGCTTCTGTATAGCCGGACTTACCCGCTTTTACATACTTGAAATAATAATCATTCACACCGGAATTTATAAGATAATTGGTGTTTTTTAGATATCTGGGGGATTTGTACTTATTAGTTGCAGGCATTTCATAAAGAAATGTTCCTATGATATCAGAAAATGTCTGATTTTCCATGCAATATGAGAATATCTTTGCTATATCTTTAGCATTGGAATACTGGGTACCTATATTATATCCGCCCGGATTTGAAAATAAGGTGTCACTCAGCTGTAATTTCTCGGCAAATTCATTCATCATCAATACAAAGCCGTCTACCGTACCTCCTATATACTCTGCAAGAACCGAAGATGCGTCATTTGCGTTATACAAAAGAAGACAATATAAAAGCTCCTTGACCGTGATCATTTCACCTACAAGAATACCGGCGGTAGTTACTCTTAAGCGTTCAACCTCACGGATTGCCGTTCCTGACGCAGTAACAACCTCTGAAAGATCTTTGCAGTTTTCAAGAGTTAATATGGCAGTAACCAACTTTACAAGCTCACCCGGATTACAACGAAGAGTAGAATTTTTGTCGTAAATTACGGTCTGATCCTTATCAGCACTGACTACATAAGCCACATTGCCCTCAACTTCAAGAGCACTCGTAAAGGCAGCAGTTGCCTGAAAAAGCAAGGAGGAAAAAACAATATTTATTGAAAGAATAAAAATAATAAATTTTTTCATAGACATCACCGACTTATTGATGTATTATATTGATAAATATAATTCTATCCGGAGGGATAAAAATGATATTTATAACCGGAGATACTCACGGCGACCAGGAAAGATTATCAAAAACTGAATTAAGCATGATAAAATCCGACGACACACTTATTATATGCGGTGATTTCGGATTTATATGGAATAATGACAGCAAGGAAGCTCAATTTCTGAACAGACTTGAGAAAAGAAACTATACTATTTGTTTTGTTGACGGTATTCACGAAAATTTCAACGTCCTGAATAACTACCCCGTTGTAATATGGAACGGAGGAAGAGTTCATAAAATAAGAAATAATATTTTCCATCTTATGCGAGGACAGATATATGAAATTGAAAACAAAAAGTTCTTCACGATGGGCGGAGGAGAAAATCCCGAGCTTGATCTTCATGAGGAGGATGATCTCTCTGAGCATAAGGAGATTCCTTCAACCTCAGAAATGCTCAACGGAGTTTCAAATCTTGAAAAGCATAATTACAAGGTTGACTATATAATTACTCACGAGCCGCCCTCAAAGATCAGAGATTTTCTTCTGCTTTCAAGCAATAAGACTCTGCGTGTTACAACACTTGGAGCTTATCTTGATGAATTATCTCAGCAAACAGACTTCAAAAGATGGTATTTTGCAGGAATGCATATAGATAAGTTTATCTCTGATTCTTACACTGCTATTTTCAGAAATATTGTTTCAATTGAAGGAATTGAACAAAAAAAGAAGTTCTCACTAAAGAGAAAGTAAAGCGCTTTCTGCATCCTTATAAGTAAAGCCGCCCGGAGTTCTGTCAAAATTCTTAACTCCGTTTTTCCATCTGAGCGAAATTCTTTGCGCTTCACTCTTTTCAATCTTGATATTTATGTCAGTCACCCTTATTATATTTTCTATAAGTGTCTTTTCATCCGTATCGAGTATTTTCAGTATTGCCTCGAATCTTTCGGGGCAATATTTTTTTGCACGCGCAGCAAAAACGGGGAAAAATGCAGCACAGGCTCTGCCATGAGGAATACCGTAATTCTCTGTCAGATAATAACCAACCGTATGAGGGAAACAGGTGCCTGCAAGATTAATCGCAAGACCTGCGTAAACAGAAGCAATATATAAGCTTTCATAATCCTCATCATTAAGCAAAGAAAAACTGCCAGATGTTATATACTTTTTAAGGTAAGACAAGGCTCTTGATGAAAAATATAAAACATCAGAATTCTCAGTTGAAGACAAATAAGCTTCAACAGCATGAGAAAAGGCGTCAAGAGCTGTTGATATTCTGACATCTTCGGGCGTACTCATAGTGTAAGTATAGTCTCCGAAAACAACTTCCGCATAGCAGTCCTTACCTGAAATGCTCTTTTTAAGGCCTGTATCTGCGTTTGTGAGAACACTGACTCCTGTAACCTCACTGCCGGTACCTGATGTTGTGCCGATAAGAATAACGGGCAAATGAGCTGATGGAATAGCGCGCTCATATATTTTTGAGTGAGACAAATCAGGATTTGAGGCAAAGATTGCGATTGCTTTAGAGGCATCAAGCACTGAACCGCCGCCGATACCTAAAATAAAATCGGCATTGATCGACGCTGCTAACTCACCTGCCTTTTTGCAGGTAAGGGTTAAGGGATTCGGTTCAACTTCGTCAAAAATTTCATAAGAAATACATGAAATCTCAAAAATATCAGTAACATCCTTCAGCGCACCGCTAAGAATAGCTGATGATTTTCCCGTAACAATAAGGCATTTTTTTCCGAAGTCAGAAAATAAATCAGAATTGTTCTTTAAGCATCCGCGCCCTAAAAACATTTTAACCGGAAAATTCTCGTTCAACATAATCTATATCTCCTAAAATTATGTTATTATTATAAACAATTTTTTTTACTATGTAAACCGAAAAGCAGAAAAATTTTGCCGCGTTATATAATAATTAAATAAATATTCACATTAGACCTTGATCACCTTAATGATGAATTGTATCAAAAAAAAGAAACCATCTGAGAAATAGTTTCTTTTTTGTTTATTATATAGGAAATTGCTCGCAATGTGAGCAATTTTGCTTATTATATAGGAAATTGCTCGCAAAGTGAGCAATTTTGCTTATAACAAAAAACACTTTTTCGCCCCCAAGATTGGGGGGACAGGGGGGGGGTTGAAGCATGATGCTTTTTTAATTTACGGATATTTTTGATATTTCTATAAAATCTCTGAATTTTGTAAAAACAAATTTTATCTTTGAATAATTGCCCGGTTTAACAGAAAATATCCTTTTATAGCCTATTGTTTCGCCTTCAAATACTTTTTTCCATTTTTTCTTATCGGCATCAAACACAGACACATAAAATTCTTCAACATGCTGTCCGTGAGTTATATTCTCGGAAATTGTGATTTTATCAAAGTATTCATTTTCCGTAAGATTAAAAGTAATTTCAGGTTTTCTATCATTATCCGCCGGTTTCCAGCATGCTTCAAGTTCATCAAGCAAGACATTATTACAAGAATATATCTTACTGTACTCACTTGATACACTGTCTATGGTAGATTTTGTCAGAAGATTAAAGCCGAAATAAAGCTTAAGCTCAACACCGAGAGAAATAAGTATCTGAGAATCAACATCATCAAGAACACCGCGTTTATTAGGAGCAAGCCCAAGCATAAGACAAGAATTATTCCCTACAGTATTATAGTAAAGCTTCATAAGCTTATCTTTGGTCTTAATTGAATACTTATCATCCTCTTCAAAAAACCAATTGCTTCTCATCGGTACAGAGACCTCGCAGGGATACCAAATAAAATCAGTTTCCTTCTTTATAGCTTTACGGCTACCTAAATCAAGGTCAAATATACTTAGTTTTTTACGGGAATTTGCCTGAACCTCAACTCCGGCTTCATTAATACCAAGATATGACGGAATAACACTCCATTCGTTTGCTCTTGTTACGCCTCTTTCGTTACCGCACCAGCGAACATCGGGACCTCTGAAGGAAATAACGGCACCTGGCTGCAATTTTCTGATAAGAGCATAATATCTGTTCCAATCATAATTCTGAATATTGTTTTCATCAGCTCCGCAGACACCGTCAAGCCACACACAAAACAATTCGCCGTAATCGGACAACAGCTCCTCCAAAAGACCGCAGAAGAAATCATCATATTCTTTGCCTTTTCCGTAGCTTTTTTCATGTCTGTCCCAAGGTGCAATATATACTCCGAATTTCAGAGAATACTTTTTACACGAATCAGACAGCATTCTGACAAGATCACCGTTACCGTCAAGCCAATTCGAGCTTTTGACACTGTAATCTGTATATTTTGTAGGCCAGAGACAAAAGCCGTCATAATGCTTACATGTGAGAACTAATCCTTTCATGCCTGCATTTTTAGCGTGCTCACACCAGGAATCAGTATTCATATCTTCAGGCCAGAATACAGAAGGCGGTGTAAATCCGTCTCCGTATTGCTTTCCTGTGAATACGGGCATTCCATAGTTGACAAATCCGTAAAACTCAGTCTTTTGCCATTCTATCTGACGCTCAGAGGGTACAATATTTACAGTATTCTTATAACCCTTTTCCATTAAATTTATCCTCAGTTATTATTTGTAGCAACAATATCCGCACCGGTATCAAGAATATTCTCAATTATTACCTGTCCGATCGTTACGGGAGCTTCAACGGTAACAGAATTTATTACCTTCATACATTCAAAAAGCATATTCTTAGGTACAGGCTTATCGGATTTAACCGGAACCACAGGAAGAATACCTCCGTTGACCTTAACGGAAGAGGTCAGAGATCTTGTAGGATTAGTAATCTCAGTTTTAGCATATGCCTCTCCCCTTTTGCAGGTATTACCTGTAACGGAAATAATTTCAGAATCATTATATTCAACAGTAACACTGCATCCGAGAGGACAAGCAACACAAGTAAGTTCTCTTTTCATCATTATTCCTCCACTCTTACAACTATAGAACTGTCGGGAGTCATTCCTGCAAGAATATCAGCAGGAATCACAACATTTTCCATTTCACCGGGTGCAAGCTTAACCTTCTTCTTGGAAGATATTACCTTACCGTCGCATTCAAGAACAACCTTTGCATTTTTATAAATCTGTCCCACGCGGAAGTATAGCTTGACCTCATTTTTATTATTTATATTAACGCGCTGAGGAACGAGATATCTGACACCGTTACCGGTTTCAGGGGTTACATAAACAGCATCTTTATCGCCGCCTAAAATGAATTCAGCAGCACCCTGGCCAGCTATCTGAGCCTCAAGTGTTACATAGTCAACAAGGTCGTGAACATGAAGTACATTACCGCATGCAAAAATTCCCTTATGATCGGTCTGACGCATTTCATCAACAACAGCACCGTTTGTAATTCTGTCAATGCCGATGCCAACATTTTTTGTAAGCTCATTTTCAGGAATAAGACCGACTGATAACATTAATGTATCGCATTCAATATATTCCTTAGTTGATTCGATAGGTTGAAGCTTGTCATCAACCTGAGCAATCGTGACACCCTCAAGTCTGTCAGTTCCGTGTGTTTCAACAACAGTAGTGCTGAGTCTGAGCGGAATACCGAAATCATCAAGACACTGAACTATATTTCTTGTAAGACCGCCTGAATAAGGCATTAATTCACAGACGACCTTAACCTGAGCACCTTCAAGAGTCATTCTTCTTGCCATAATGAGACCAATATCGCCTGATCCTAAAATAACGACTTTTTTACCGGGCATATAACCGTCAAGATTTACATACTTCTGTGCAGTACCTGCAGTCATAATTCCGGAAGCTCTTGAGCCTGCAATTTCAAGTGCTCCTCTGGGTCTTTCTCTGCAGCCCATGGCAAGCACAATAGCCTTTGCATTTATCTTAAGAAGTCCGTCTTTTTTATTAACGGCCGTAACAACCTTATCATCATCAATATCAAGAACCATTGTGTCTGTTTTTACAACGATATCCGTACCTTTAAGCTGGTCAATAAACTTGGCAGCGTATTCGGGTCCTGAAAGCTCTTCACCGAAGTAATGAAGACCAAAGCCCGTATGTATACATTGCTCAAGAATACCGCCAAGCGTTTCTGCTCTTTCAAGAACAATAATGCTGTCAACACCGCATTCTTTTGCCTTTAATGCAGCAGCCATACCTGCAGGACCGCCGCCGACAACAACAAGATCATAATTCAACATGATGTTAACCTCCTTATTTAGTCCTTTCAAATAAAATATTTGAGCCCTTACCGAACTTTGTTATATCATTTATGCTGCAACCGAGCTCTCTTGCAAGGATCTCAACAACCTTTGAACCGCAAAAACCGCCCTGACAGCGTCCCATACCAGCTCTCGTGCGTCTCTTGACGCCGTCAACATCCCGTGCCCCTGCAGGAGCCTTTATGGCATCGATTATCTCACCCTCTGTGATAGATTCACATCTACAGATGATTCTGCCGTATGCAGGATTTTCAGCAATTGCAGCGCTTTTTTCTTCATCGGTAGCGTGTCTGAATCTGAACACATCTTTTCTGATACCGTTGAAATTCTTATTTTCAGGAACATTTCCGATAGCATTAACTAAAATCTCTGCAATATATTCTGCAACAGCAGGTGCAGATGTAAGACCGGGTGATTCTATACCCGCAGCCTGAATAAACTGAGGATTGATCTTACTGGGACCGATAATAAAATCATTATTTACGGGATGAGCTCTGAGTCCGGAGAAGGAAGTAATGGCATTTCTTGCAGAAACAGTAGGACAGCTCTTAACAGAGAAGGTCTTAATAGTTTTTAAGCCTTCAGAAGTTGTAGATGTATCATCCTTAACATCAACATCTTCAGCTGTAGGTCCGATAAGAAGATTACCGTCAACCGTGGGAGAAACAAGAATACCCTTGCCCATTTTTGTAGGACACTGGAAAATTGTGCGGGAGACAAGGTTTCCGACAGCCTTATCAAGTATAAAATACTCTCCTCTGCGCATTATAAGCTCAACAGATTCATCTCCGATAAGTCTTGAAATCTCATCGGAATGTGCACCTGCAGCATTAATGACATATTTTGTTTTAATAGTATCACCGTCAGCACTCGTTAAAGTAAACACTCCGTTATCGAAAGAAATTCCGTCCACCTTAAAATTGCGGACGAACTCGACACCGTTACTTACAGCATTTTCAGTAGAGGCAATTGTAAGCTCATACGGACAGACAATACCTGCACTTTCAGAAAGTAGAGCGCCGAAAACATCGTCAGATAAATTGGGCTCAAGAGCCTTAAGCTGAGCCTTATCAAGAATACTTAACGCAGGAACACCGTTTGTGATTCCGCGATCATATAATTCTTTAACAGTCTCCATCTCCTCTTCGGAAAAAGCGACAACAAGAGAACCGTTATTTTTATAAGGAACGGAAAGATCTCGGCAGACCTGAGGCATCATTTCACAGCCCTTAACATTAAATCTCGCCTTCAATGAGCCGGGTTTTGCGTCAAAACCGCCATGAACAATACCGCTGTTTGCTTTACTTGCACCCATAGCGACATCATTCGTTGCTTCAACAAGTACAGTTTTAAGCTCATACTTTGCAAGCTCACGAGCAGTCATAGCACCAATTACACCGGCACCGATGATAGATACATCATAACACATATCAACATCTCCTGTATTAATCAAAATATTTCTATAATATTATATTACTTTATAAAATATAAATCAACAATAAATTATTATATTATGTTAAAATCAGTCAGAATCGATGAAATATGCTTTATATATTCAAGACACTGGGGATCTGATTGAAGCTTCAAAGCAGATATTCTTAAAGATCTCAGAAACTTTTTATTGATTTTAATATTATTTTTTAACAACGGACAATAGTCAACAGCTCGTATATCCGGAGCAACATTTATTCGTTCCGATTTCTTGTCATAATAAAACTGATACGGAAATATGCGGCAAGACAATGGTCTTTGATCCCGGATACAGCTTCCTTTACAAGAAACGGCAAAGGAATTATATCTTTCATCGAAAAATACTCTGTAGGCATCATTGTTTTCAAAGTATTCCTTTTCACCGGGAAAAAGAAGCATTCCGTCTTTATCATCTCCCGTACAGCATTTGCCGTTACAATATATACCGCAATCGCAAATTAAAGGAGTATGCTCTCCGATAAGTTCATATACTTTTGAAATAGTCTCACTTAAATTATTTTTCATCTTATTAGTATCCTGAATTTAATAAATTATGCAGTAATCTTACAAGAAAATACTCTTGTCGGATTTTAATTATACAATAAAATAGATGCCCGCAGATAACGGGCATCTATTTACTGAAAACCAAAAACAATTAAGCAGCAGTTGTTTCTTCTGCAGCTGCAGTTGTCTCTTCTTCACCTGTTGTCTCTTCTTCACCGAGAAGACCGCCAAGAAGACCTTCTAAATCAATTCCGAGAGCATCAAGAAGACCAGCAACAACAAGAGCTTCGATAAGAACTACGATGAGCTTCTTAAAAATCCACTTCATGATATTAACCTCCTATATAATTTATCAATTAATTTATACCATATTTAAAAGGCAATTTCAAGAAATATTTTGCTGTACATAATTTTTTTACATTTACGAAATAATTTTACAATATTGTTTCAGGCTCCTCATAAACCTTATCACCGACATCCACTCTGATTGATTTGATGACAACATCCTTGACAGGCTTGTCACTTGAGTCAGTCTTGACAGAAACTATCTGATCTGCAACATCCATTCCTTCAAAACAGTAACCGAAGGCTGCATAATCGCCGTCAAGTCCATCGTTATCAGCAACCATAATAAAGAACTGCGAGCCTGCAGTATTATAGCAGGATGCGGGATCAAGCATATTTCCTCTTCTTGCCATTGAAACATAGCCTCTTTTATGAAGAATGTCATTATCAAATCCATTATTAGAGAATTCTCCGAAGATATTATAACCGGGACCGCCTGTTCCGTTACCTTTCGGGTCACCGCCCTGGATCATAAATCCGGGAATAACCCGGTGGAATATAAGTCCGTCATAAAAGCCTGAATTAGCAAGATAAATAAAGTTTTTGACAGTATTGGGGGCCTTATCATAAAAAAGCTCTATAAGCATAATTCCACCGTCATTCATTTCAATTGTAGCAACGGGATTAGATGGATTAGTGAGCTTATCTGAATAATCTCCCGATAAGGAAGTGCCCTCTCCTGCCGAAGAAGAGCTATCGGAGCAGGAGAAGAATGCACAACAAACAACAAGAACTGCAATTAATACAGCAATATAACGCTTCATTTTAAGCCTCCGTTTCATCCGGGCTGCCAGATGCCTTTTCTTCATTTGATACTTCAGAGGTATTCTTTTCAATTTCTGTATCTGCAGAATCACTGTTATTCTCAGAAGAAATTAAATCCTCTTCATCGCAAGCATTATCAACCTCTTCATCATTCATAAGAGCAATAAAGCCTTCAGCATCGATCTTTTCATTTTCTATAAGATAAGCAGCAAGCTTGTGCAGCTTATCAATATGATCCGTAAGAATATCCTCACAACGGTTGAAGCCTTCTGTTACGATACGCTTTATCTCCTTGTCGATATCCTTAGCAATATCCTCAGAATAATTACGGACAGTATTATAGTCCTTACCAAGGAATACCTCTGTTTCTCCCGAGCCGAGAGTAATAGGTCCGAGAAGATCACTCATACCGTACTTTGTAACCATATTTCTTGCAATTTCGGTAGCACGCTCAATATCATTGGATGCCCCGGAAGAAATATCACCGATAATAAGCTTTTCGGCAACTCTGCCGCCGAGAAGTGTGACAATAGCCTCTTCCATTTTCTTTTTGGAATGATACATTTTATCCTCAAGAGGAGTATGAAGAGTGAATCCGCCTGCCATACCCGTAGGAATAATTGAAACCTGATGTACAGGATCCTGACCGCCGAGGAAATGTGCAGAAACAGCGTGACCTGCCTCATGATAAGCAGTAAGACGCTTGTCTTCATCAGATACCTTATGCGATTTCTTTTCTGTGCCGACAACGACTTTGATAGTAGCCTCATCCACTTCATCGGATGTAATAGCCTTATTACCCTTTCTTGCAGCGAGAAGTGCAGCCTCATTAAGAAGATTCTCAAGATCAGCACCTGTAAATCCAACAGTAGATCTTGCAATTGAATTAAGATCTACATCAGGAGCAAGGGGCTTATTTCTTGAATGAACCTTAAGAATATCATATCTTCCCTTAACATCAGGATATACCATAGTAATCTGTCTGTCAAATCTTCCGGGACGTAACAGAGCAGGATCAAGAATATCAAGACGGTTAGTAGCAGCAAGAACGATAACATTCTCATTTCCGGCAAAGCCATCCATTTCAACAAGCATCTGATTCAGAGTCTGTTCTCTTTCATCGTGGCCGCCGCCCATACCTGCACCTCTGTGCCTGCCGACAGCATCTATCATAAAAAATATGAATTAAATTCACTTC
>JAFSGH010000052.1 GCA_017440965.1 Clostridia bacterium
AATCCTTCGGCAAGGTGCGAAGCACGAGCCGACATAGAGCGAAGCGGAAAAGATGCGGAGCATCTTCCTTCACATTTTCCGCAGGAAAATATTTCACCCGTCGAAGACGGATTTCACCGACGCAAAGCGTCGATTTCACTCTTGCGAAGCAAGAATATCACTCCTGCGAAGCAGGAATATCACTGCATAAATCCGGAACGGATTTATGCCCCAGGGGGTAGTATTATGACAAAAAAACTGTTAAAAGGTGCCGCTATCGGCACTTCGGCTGTTGCGGGAGTTTTGGGACTTTTTTCAACGGTTGTCTATGAATGTATGCTTAACATCAGGCTTGCAGGGAAAATAGGTGAAAAGTTTTCGCCTGCGGTCACAGATGAGCCCGAAACGCTGAATGATGCAAAAAGCAATCCCTCAGAGATAAATGCCGAAGCACTAAAGGTGCAGGCGGAGAAAAAGGCTCAGAGGGAAGAGGAGGAAAAGGCACTTTCAGAGGAAAATGCCCGCTTCAACGAGGCGGTTTCTGCCTGGCTCAGTGTTCACAAGGCATCAGACCTTTATATCGAAAACGAGAATAAGGTAAAGCGCCACGCAAAGTTTTTCAATAACGGACATCCCGAAAAATGGGCAATAATCTTCCACGGCTTCACCTCCGCCCCTCCCGGAATGTATCACTATGCCTATACATACGGGGAAATGGGCTTCAACTGTATACTGCCGTCTATGATAGGACACGGAGACGACACAAACAGATACTGCTCTATGGGATATCACGACAGATATATGGGCATTGACTGGATAAAGTATATAGTAAGTCTCTACCCCGATGCAGAGATAGTGCTTCACGGCGAGAGTATGGGAGCGGCTACAACAATGCTTATTACGGGAGAAGAGCTGCCCTCAAATGTAAAATGTGCGGTTGCTGACTGCGGCTTTACAAACTGCCTTGAGGAATATAAGCATGTCGCAAAAAATCAGATGACACCCGCAATGGTTCCGCTTTTATCCGTATTAAGCCTTTATTCTGAGCTTCGCGGAAACTTCAATTTCAAAAAATGCTCCCCCGTGGATGCTGTTAAGAAATCGGTAACTCCTACTCTTTTCGTTCACGGTGAAAGGGATGACTTTGTCCCCTTCAGAATGCTTAATGAACTGTATTCAGCCTGCAATGCCCCCAAGGAATATTTTACGGTAAAAAATGCCGCACACGCAGAGTCATCGACCAAATCACCGCGGCTTTATTGGACTAATGTATCGGAATTTTTGAAAAAGCACGTATCATCATGGTAAAAAGCAGAAAAAGAGATGTGGATATGACTGAGGGAAACATAGCCCGTCATCTTATAACCTTTGCTATCCCTCTTTTGCTCGGAAATCTTTTTCAGCAGCTTTATAATACCGTAGACGCCTGGTGCGTCGGTCAGTTTGCTTCAAATGAGGCATATTCTGCCGTAGGCTCCGTAGGTCCCGTCATAAATATTCTTATAGGTATATTTATGGGGCTTGCCAGCGGTGCAGGTGTCGTAATATCCCAGTATTACGGTGCAAGACAGTATGACAAGGTGCAGAAGGCTGTACACACCGCCGTGGCATTGACGCTGTTGCTTTCCGCAGTCTTTACCGTTGTCGGAATTACCTGCTCCCCCTTTATGCTTCATCTTATGGATATGCCCGACGAGGTCATTCCCGAGGCAACAAAATATCTCACAATATATTTTGCAGGCGTAACGGGACTTCTCGTTTATAATATGGGTGCGGGAATACTGCGTGCAATAGGCGACTCAAGGCGTCCTTTTATTTATCTTGTTGTTGCAGCCGTGCTTAACACGGTGCTTGACCTTCTTTTTGTCGCTGTGTTAAAATGGGGAGTAACAGGTGTTGCCGCTGCTACAATTATTGCTCAGGGAGTATCGGCACTGCTTGTGCTTGTAACTCTCTTCCGTTCGGAAAACTGCACAAAAATACACTTAAAGGAAATAAAGATCAGCCTTACGGAGCTGAAGCTTACACTGAGAGTCGGCATTCCTGCCGCTATTCAGCTTGCTATCACAGCATTTTCAAATGTTTTCGTGCAATCCTATATCAACTATTTCGGTGTAGACTGTATGTCGGGCTGGACTACATATGTAAAGCTTGATCAGTTTATGTTCCTGCCCATGCAGTCGGTATCTCTTGCCGCCACCACCTTTGTGGGACAAAATCTCGGCATAGGCAATGTGGAAAGAGCAAAAAAGGGCGTCAGAGTGGCTTCTTATATGTCACTTATATGCACCGCAGTCATTATGATCCCCCTTGTTTCATTCGCTCCCTTCTTCAGTAATATCTTCAACAGCAAGCCTGAGGTCATCGAATACAGCACAATTCTTTTAAGATGGATGTCTCCCTTCTATCTTCTGTGCTGCTTCAATCAGGTGTATTCCGCAGCACTCCGCGGAGCGGGAAACAGCAAGGTGCCGATGATAATTATGATAACCTCCTTCGTTGTCTTCCGTCAGTGCTATCTTTATATTATGGCAAACTTTATCTGCAACGAGCTCATCCCCATCGCAATGTCCTATCCCGCAGGCTGGGCAGTCTGCTCACTGATAACGCTGATATACTATAAGCACACGGACCTTACAAAAACAAAGCTCGTGCAATAAAAGCCGAAACGCGTGACGAAGGCCAAAGCGCAAAAAAAACAACTGCAATATAACAGGACTCGGAAAGATCACTGCGATCCCGGGGCCTGTTTTTTTTATTATTTATTATTCACTTTAAATAAAATTCCTGTTGTATTGGCACTTTTTTTATGATATTATGTTATTAATAATTATTTATTGTAAAGGAGTTGTGTTATGGCTAAGGTAAACAAAGAGAGCCTCTCTAAATTTTTTACCAATGTAAAAACACACTGGAAGACTCCTGCAGAGGGAAATTATGTTCCTTTCAAGGAATATAAGGATATCTTTATTGCAGTTGGCTCCAACTACACGGCATCAAAGGTGCTGGAGTACATTTATTTTGCCACGGGCTGCTTCCTTATAATGCACCATTATAAGCTGCCCTATCTGACATTCTCGATCATCAGCATCATCAATATGCCCCTCGGCTATGTGACCGCCCTTATATGGTGGTTTGTATGCGATAACTTAGGTTTTTTGCCGGGCAAGACGGAAAAGAAGCTATACACGGTCTATGTGTCCATGATAGCATTCGGTCTGGCGCTTATACTGTTTGATGCATCAACTCTCTTTGATCCCAACAGCAAGTTTATAATCTATCTCAACTCCCTTGAGGGAATGAGTGCCACCGCCTGCTTCAAGGTCTTCGGAACACATTTTTTGTATTCGGGCTGGGTTGGTGCAAGAAACATCTTCTGGAGAAAAAAGCTTATCCCCAAATTCGGAAGATACAAATATTCTCTTTATTCAGATGTTATCCCCAAGTGCATCGTAGTAATTCTCATCGGCTGGCTTCCTATTTATGAGATAACAGATGTTTCCACCCGTGTGTGGGCGGCAAACCTGCTTTTTGCTGTTTACGGTGTATTCGGCTTCGGAAATGTTATCGAGACCACAACACAGAGCATTTCTCCCAATGTCTCCGAAAGGATCCTTGTAAGAACATACCCGGTAAAGCTTTCACACTTCTTACATACAATAATGACGATCATTCTTCCCGCCGTTGTAGGCACTCTCAAGAACGGCTGGGCAGACATAAACCTTTTCCGCTGGGTAATCCCCGTTGCCTTTATCTCCTGTGCGGTGCTTACTATGATATTCTCCAGCAGAATAAAGGAAAGAATACCTCAGCCGCCTCTTGAAAAGAAGGTCAACATCAAGTTCTGGGACGGTATGTTCGGTGTGCTTCACAACAAATACCGTTGGATAAACACCATGGTAGGACTTATTGACTCCCTCGGAAACGGTATGCTTGCATTCACAAGCATCCTCTATCTTTACACCTTCCGTCTGGCAGGTCTTCCCTATTCAATACTTACACTGCTTATATCCTTTGCGGGTACTCCCCCGGATCTGCTTACCCCCTATTTCTTAAAGAGATTTTCATATAAGCAGATAATGATATTCTATCAGCTTACAAGAGGTATCGGCAACGGTGCACTTGTGCTTGCAATATGGTTCTGCGGTGAAAACCTTGTGCTCTGCGGTACGCTTTGCGTTATAGTAATGTTCCTTATGGAAATGACAAAGACCGTTCCCACCTCTGCAGGTCACGATATGAACGTAAGAATCAACGACTATCAGATGTATCTTTCAGGTGAAAGACTTGAAAGCTTCTCAGGTATTTTCGGCTGGTTTACAGGTCCTATCACTTCCTTTGTAGGACTTATTATTCCCCTTCTTCTTCTCTCCTACGGCTTCAACAGCAACTGGGATATACTTTTCCTTGATGAAGCAAGACTTAAGATCGTTGTAGTGCCGCTTATCATTGATGTTGTAGGCTTCTTCCTTATGACTATTCCCTATATTTTCTGGGACTATGATACGAATAAGCACAATAAGGTCATGCAGGTGTTAAAGCGCCGTGCAGAGGTTGCCGAGAAGCAGGCTCTTGAAAAGGGCGAGGATCTTTCCGGCGGATATACGGGTTAAGGAGGTGCCGATATGAGTAAGAAAGAAAAGAAAATGAACAATATGCTTACTGATACCACGAAGCTCGACATTCCCGAGGAGGAAATATACACCTATCAGGTGGAAGGTCTTGCCGCACCTCATATCAATAAGCCTTATAAGAATTATAATCTCAAAAAAGCAATATTCATTCTTGTCATCCTTGTATCAGTGGGACTTTCAATGTATTTCTCACTTTATATTCTCCGCTCGGATGCATTCACCTTCAAGGAGCTTGCCGACGGAAATTATCAGTTCACCAAGTTTTCAAATCCAGGCTACATTGATGAGCTTACAATAGACTATGTTATGGACATCACCTATCCCGAGGGCAAGGCAGAGGAGAAAAACTACATCACCGTGACCGACGCTCCCGACACACTCCCCAAGGGCCCCTTTACTACAGAAGAGGAGCTTATGGCATATCATAAGTATCTGCTCTTACAGGAGCAGAAGGCTCAGCAGGAGGCGGCAAAAAACCGTCCTAACTTTGAGATCGTCTATGATGAAGAAAAGCCCGTTACCTCAATAAAGGAATTTGCAATAAACGGTGACGGATATATAAAGACAATATATATCGGCAAGAATGTTACGGAAATTGACGGCAAGGCATTTTATTCCTGCTGGGCTCTTCAGAAAATAATAGTTGACGAGGAAAATCCCAATTACTGTGACATTGACGGCGTGCTTTATTCCAAGGACAAAAAGACCGTTATCTGCTATCCCTGCGACAGAGACCAGTATCTCAGAGAAAAGTATTCCTATCCCAAGGAAATGTGGAAATGGATCCCCGAGGACAGCAACAGAAATCCCCTTATGACAGAAGAGGATTACAGACCTATTTTTGAAAAATACAGCGAAAAGGTAATGACATATGTCATTCCCCCGACGGTTGAAACGGTCGGTGAGCTTTGCTTCAATTATTCAAATCTTGCGACCGTATATCTTCCCGCTTCTCTCACAAGAATTGAAAACTTAGGCTTCTTCGAGATGCCCAATGCAAAGGATTTTTATACCTATACAAATAAGACTGTCATTGACACTTCTTTTGAAGCAGCAAAGGGACTTGATACCTATATTTCACTTCCCGAGGGACTTACCTATATCGGAACGGATGCATTCAGCTACAATAAGGAAATGGATTATATCTATATTCCCTCATCCGTAGAATATATAGGCCATCACGCCTTCTGGGAAAGCTGTTATGAAAGTGACGGCAATATTGCAGGTCTTAAGGCGCTTAATATCGGTCTTGGCGAGGAGGAATTCAAGGCTCAGGTTGAAACGGGCGACCAGTGGACACCTATTTACAATCATAATCTTCTCAAAAAGATACCCGTAAATTACGGTGCTCAGAGAATAACGGAATAAACTGATTTTCGGAGATCGGTTCACGGTGTCAAAGACTGCCGTTCGCCGTTCTCCGCTTTTTTTGCAAAAAAACCCTCTTCACTAAAACCAAGTGAACAATGGCGGCACGGCAGTGCCGCAATAAAAGCTTTGCTAAGCTTTATGCTGTAATCAGAAAGGCGGTATATTATGCTTCATCATACCTATAATCCGAGGGTGCTTAAAAATCTTATAAAGCAGCTCCCCCCTTATATTACGGAAAGATCCTTTGAGCTCAATGATTGGCTTTCTTATGAGGGTGTACACACAAGCCCTGCCGTAATTGAGCTTACAGGCGACGAAAAAACAATTATGCGTCTGGGTGACCGATGGTCTGCTACTCTTGATACAACAAGATACTTTGAAAAGGAATTCACCGTTCCCGTTGAATTTGAGGGAAGAAAGATCTATCTTACCGTAGATTTCGGCGGTGAAGCCATAGTCAGGATAAACGGAAAAATTATGGGCGCCGTCAGTTCCCGTGAGGCTTCAGGCTGGGTGCACAGAACGGATATTCTTTTCCCCGATGGACTCAAAGGCGGTGAAAGACTTTTCATTCAGGTGGAAAATGCCGTTGACTCAGGCGGATATTTCAATCACGCCTTCCCCGACAAAAAGCCAATAACCTACACTATGAACACTGCCGCCTTCAGGATAATAAACGAAGAGGCAGAGGATATATGGTATGATATCAGCTGTGCATACGATGTATACGAAAATACAGAGGATGAATATGCAGGAAAGCGTGTTTATAATGCGGTGGACCTTGCCATTCATAAGCTGGACTTTGATCTCGGCAAGGAAAGATTTTATAAGAGCATCCCCGAAGCAAAAAAATGTCTGTGGGATGAGCTTAATAAGATAAATTACTCCACTCCCGGTGAAGTCATAATCTGCGGACACAGCCACCTTGATGTGGCATGGCTTTGGACCGTAAAGGAGATACACCGCAAGTGCGCAAGGACATTTTCAAATAATGCCGCCCTTATGAAGGCATATCCCGACTTTAAGTTCACTCAGAGTCAGGCAGCAGTCTACAGCTTCCTTAAGGATCATTATCCCGAGGTCTATGAGACTGTAAAAAAATATATAAAGAACGGTCAGTGGGAAATAACGGGAAATACCTGGGTTGAAGCAGATACAAATCTTGCCTCGGGCGAAAGCCTTATAAGACAGCTTTTGTACGGCAGAGAGTTTTTCTTAAAGGAATTCGGCATCTCATCGGATATTTACTGGCTTCCCGATTGCTTCGGCTTTACTGCGGCGCTTCCTCAGGTCATCAAAAAATCGGGTATGAAGTATTTTCTTACATCAAAGCTTCAGTACAATGACACAAATGAGTTCCCCTTAAGCGTATTTAAATGGCGCTCTCATTCGGGTGACGAGGTAATTTCATATATGCAGAAGGTTCACTATGAGGGTGATGCTGATGCAAGATATATTAAAAATACAAGAAAGACCAACCGTCAGAATGACCTTGTTGATGCATCAATGGGTATGTTCGGCTACGGTGACGGTGGCGGCGGCTGCACCTTCGATATGGTGGAAAAGGTCAGAAGATTTCAGAAGATACCGGGACTTCCCAAAGTAAGGATGGGGCAGGCAGGAGACTTCTTTGCAGAAATTGAAAAGGACGAAGATAAGCTTCCCGTATGGGACGGTGAAATGTACTACGAAAACCACCGAGGCACATTTACAAGTCAGGCATTCGTAAAGAAGAATAACCGCAGGGGCGAATATATGTTAAGGCTTGCGGAAATGCTGTCCTTGCTTGCAGGCACCTATGACAGAGAAAGAATCGAAAAGGTGTGGAAGCTTCTTCTTGTCAATCAGTTCCACGATATTCTCCCCGGTACATCCATTGAAGAGGTGTTTATAAACACAAGAGAAGAATACGCTCTTATGAATAAGGAAGGAAATGATATCATCGACACTGCCCTGAGGCTTCTTTCCCATAAGGCATCAACGGGCAAAAACAGTATTATTGTATGGAATTTCCTGCCCTACACCGTTTCAGGCTTTGTAAAAGCAGAGATCCCCGAGGGCTTTTCCGGTGTAAAGGATGCTTATTCGGTCGTAAACGGTAACGAGGTCGAATTTATCGCAGAAAATGTCCCTGCTATGGGCTATAAGGTGTTCACTCTTTCAAAAGAAATTGCTGAAAGAGGTACGATTTCTGCGGGAAATAATTTCCTCGAAAATAAATATGTCCGTGCGGAATTTGACGAAAACGGCAATCTCACGGCATTCATAAATAAAAAGCTTAATAAAAATGTGCTGTCATCGACGGGAAATCTTCTCTCCGTTTCTCACGATAAGCCTATTCACGAAAGTGCGTGGAATCTTGAAAATGACTACAAGATGAAGATGACTTATCTTACAAAGGCACAAAAGGTCGAGCTCTCTGAATGCACTCCCGTAAAGGCTGTGCTTAAGACGGTCAGAAGGTATGAAAGCTCAGTTATTACTCAGCTTATCACTCTTTATGCAGACAGTGAGACTCTGATTTTTGATACAACAGTTGACTGGCACGAAAGAGAAAAGGTGCTGAAGGCTGAATTCCCCCTCAGCATCCGTTCAAGAATCGCAACGGGAGAAATTGCTCACGGCGCACTTGAAAGACTCACTTATGCAAATAACTCCTACGAAAAGGCAATGTTTGAATTCTGTGCCCATAAGTGGGCAGACCTCTCGCAGGGCGATATGGGTGTCAGCATCATCAACGACTGTAAGTACGGCTATGATGTTGATAACAATGTGCTGAGGATAACACTTATGCGCGCTCCCGTTCTGCCCGATGCCACCGCCGACAAGGGAATATCCACCTTCCGCTACGGCATCTACGCCCACGAAAACGGCTGGAACGATTCGGACACCGTAAAAGAGGCATTCAAGGAGAACATCCCATTAAGAGCCGTTTACAGCGATGAAGCAAACGGCACTGAGACTGAGCGCTCCTTTATCACCTTAAGTGACGACAGAGTGATGATAGACGCAATAAAGCCCGCTCAGGACAACGACGGCATCATCATAAGAGTATACGAGACCAACGCCCATTCGGGTGATGTCACAATGACACTCCCCTGTAGCGGCTTTAAGGTCAGAGAATGTAACCTTATGGAGGTAAACGGAAAAGAGCTTGAAGCCACCGACAACAGCTTCACCTTCCCCATAACCCCCTTCGAGGTCAGAACCTTCCGTATAAACGGAAAGTGACGCACAAATCACCGTATTTGACGCGCAAGTATATTTGACAGGTTTGAGCCTTTAGCAAAGTTTTTTTGCTAAAGGCTTCTTTTTTGTCTATAACTTAGTTTCAAGGCGCTTGTTTTGCGGCTCTTCGCAGTACCACTGTACGGCTTGCCATCGCCGAGGGAAATGGGCGCACAAATCACCGTATTTGGCGCACAAAAAATATTTGACAGTTTGTTGCCTTTAGCGGAAATCCTGCCTGAATCGGTTTATGTGCCTTTAGCAGAGTTTCCTGTGCTTGTTTTGCGGCTCTTCGCAGTACCAATGTACGGCTTGCCAGAGCCGCAAAACACAACTACGGCAATTTCTGTCCCATTTCCCGTGCAGCCACTTGGTTACTGCAGACTTAGTTTGGTTACTTTACCCTTGTAACTGACTTTAAGAGGGGTGCCGGATTCCGAGAAATGCCCACAATCCCCGCAATCACATCCCCTTTTCTGAAGAAAAGAGGCGCGCTTGCAGAAATTCTGAACATTTCTCAAAAGTCACTCTGATTCTGATGTCACGGAAGTTACAACACCGTTATGCAAAATTGCTCACATTGCGAGCAATTTCCTATATAATAAAAAATAAAAATACCGCAAATATCAAAAAAAAGTTAAATTTCCTCTTGACAAGAGACATTTCAGGTGATATAATGTCTCTTGCTTGAGAGGTAATGCTTTCAATCAGTCGGTGCCTATAACATTGAGGTCCCACCCGTTCCCATCCCGAACACGGTAGTTAAGCTCAATCGTGCCGAAAATACTTGGCGGGCAGCCGCCCGGGAAGATAGGTCGACGCCGGCACTAAGGACAATCCTTACGGATTGTCCTTTTTTTGTTTTCCGTCAGAAAACAAAAACCGTGCAGTGAAATTCATTCCTTCGGAATGAGTGAAATCGACGCTTCGCGTCGGTGAAATCCGTCTTCGACGGGTGAAATATTTTCCTTCGGAAAA
>JAFSGH010000027.1 GCA_017440965.1 Clostridia bacterium
CTTGAGAGATTTCGCACTCTGCGCAGTGCCACAAGAGGCTCTGCCTCTTGACACCGTGAGCTTTTGAAAAAGCTCAAGCAAAACTTTTCCCCGGCACTCCCGTGCCGACATCATTCCCCAACTTTCCGTGAAGAACCAAAATTATCTGATATATATGCTTCTACCGTTTCTGCCGCTTTTTTACCCTCGGAACTGTTGTTCTTGCACGCTCCTCTGCCCTTTTTATATCGTAGCTGGCTTCTGTTAACGGCGGTCTGTACTGTTGGTTTCCCTCGTCGCACTGAGCGGTCTTTTCGTCCTCGTACAAGTGGATACAAAGCTGGGCATAGTGGTTTTCATACCGCTTATCGGGACGGCTTGCAAGATAGGCTGAAAACTTATTTATGTAAGCCTCGTATTTTCGTGTCTGCCGCTTGAACTGTTCATATTCCTCTGCCGTCATTAGCACATTCTGAAAATGCCCGTAACGGCAAAGCTCAGAGGAACGCTCCCCGAAGACCTGCCTTTTCCCGTCTGCACCGACCGTCTCTGCTTCGTACCCGCCTTTTCTGTCCCGCCTGTCAGCAGTATTTTCCGCTTCAGCTGTCATTTTTTCACTCTTGTTCCCGTCAGCTGACTCAGCTTCTCGGTCAAGGACAGCAGAAGACTCCTTTTCACCGCCATTTTTAACGGCATACACCGACTCTCTGTTTTCCGCAATTACGGACACCGCCCCGTCGCTGCCGGTAACATCACAGACCGTATCCTCTTTGTTTGCATCTGCACACACCTTTTCCCCATTATCTGCTGCACCGGACACATTTTCGCAGTCAGCAGTAAAAGCAGATGCTTCTTCAGACCTTTGGGAAACAGCAGGTACATCTTCAACCGCATCTTCTCTATTTGCATCTGCACACACCGATTCCCCATTTTCTGCAACACCGGACACATTTTCGCAGTCAGCAGTAAAAGCAGATGCTTCTTCAGACCTTTGGGAAACAGCAGGTACATCTTCAACCGCATCCGGGGAGAAGGGCTTTCCTGACGGCTTTCGCAAAATACCGTTTTCCGATCTGAAACGGGCGGTCATATTCGGCTTTTCCTTATTTGCCTGCGACCGTTCAGAGCCGTCGGTATATAAAAATGGCGGAAGGAGCGTAATAAGCGTCATTCTGTTCTTGTAATTCTCAGTCCTTATACCGCCTGCCTTCTCAAAGCACTCCAGAATAGACCTTGCCTTTCGCTCGTCAACACCGAACGCCTTTGCAAGCATAGGCTTTGTGCTGAGAAGCTGATTCACTCCAAGCTCTATTCCGTCAACCGTACATTCACGGAACCTCGCCATAAACAAAAGCTTTATATAAGCCGACAGCTTCACGGGATCATTATAGATACTTGAAGAAATAATTTTTCGCGGAAGCATTACAAATCCTTCTTCTAACATAATTCTCCTTTCATAAAAAAACTCAGCCGCCGAAGGAAAACCCTCGGCGACCGTTTCTTACTATGCACGGGAATTACCCGCTTTTTTCATTTGCATATATATTATATCACAAAAAAAATTTAAATGCCGCCCATTTTGGGGCAAAAACAAAAAAAATTTTTCTCAATTTCAGGGTATTTTGTTAATAATTTTGTTAATAACCTGTTAATAAGACAAATCCAGCCAAATATACGCAACACTATTTGCATTTATGTGTATTTTCTCTCAATCATCATAAAAAGTGGTGTTTATCTCGTTTTAACAAAGGCGGAAGCCTCATTTTAACAAAGGCATCATCCTTACATTGGCAGAGGCGTCAGCCTCATATTAATAAAGTCATCAGCCTCATATTAATAAAGGCGTAAGCCTCGTTTTGATAAAAGCGTCAGCCTCGTTTTGATAAAGGCGTAAGCCTCTTAAAAAAATATGTGATCAAAGGCACATAAAAATACGCGGGGGCGTCCGCCCCTCTCCCCCTTCTTCTTTCTTATTATTCTATCTTTCTTCTTATCTTTATTCTATATATAAAGGTCGGCGGTCCGGTCGGCGGATTTTTGATGTCTGTCTGCCTAAAGTCGGCAAAGAGCCGACCGTCGGTCTGACCGATTGCTGTCACCTTGTCCCTCTTTTCCCTTGATACATAAGGCTTTAAGTCTTATTTCGGTCGGCGGATATTCAGAAAAAGAGCCGACCGACGGTCAGACGGAAAATCAATATCGGTCTGCCAATCGGTCGGCGGTATTTTATTGTTGATTTTTGGAAAAAAGCTTATAGTTTTGTACAGCATTATAACAACTGTCAGCATTACAGCTCCTGTCAGCAGAACAGGTTTTCGATATTAAGCGCCCGTCAGTCGGTTATAAGTCTGTAGTTTCCGCTTCTTAATATTCTCAGAAGATCCTCGTTTGTTTTTATAGGCTCGTTTGTAATTATTCCTCCCGGGACTGTGTTATTTTTATCGTGAAAGTCACCGCCTGAGGTGGTAAAGGCAAAATTATTATTCCTTGCCCATTCTCTTGCCTTTTTGTTAGCGATCTTCCCCGCGTCCTTTCCGTTAAAGACCTCACAGCCGTGAAGAAGCTTCGGATCATGGCGGAAGCGAAGCTCTCTGAAGGGATGAGCCTCCAAAAGAATGAGCCCCTTCTCATCGCAAAGCTTAAAAAGCCGTCTGAGATACTTTGTCATAAGATTTCCGCTGCTTCTCAGAAAATCCTCATCGATGCCGTAGATCAGAAAATCGTCTATAGTAAAGAAGAATCTGACCTCACAGCCGAGAAGTACGGTGAAATCCTCTCCCCCTATTTCCTTTGCTCTTTTATAGCCCTTGATATACATATCAGTATACTTGTGGGGCATAAGGGCTTTGTGAAAGAGGAAGGTCTGAGGAGAATAATGATCGATAATAACTATACCGTCATAGCCTCTTTGTTTATAAAATTCAACAGCCTCCTCTGCCGAGGAATGTGCGCAGAAGCTTACATCCGAGGTGTGGCAGTGAAGCTCATACTTATACTCTCGTTTTTCCATTTTGTTTTTCCCTGTAATATTTTATATATTATATTATACATTATATCATCCGATGTTTCTACCCTGAATTTGTAATTTAATTTTTTTGGCAAAAAACTGATATATCTGTTCAACACAAAAGACTTTTATACGCCGGTGGGTAATTAATATCAATATTTTTGGATTTTTTTAACAAAAGGTATTGCAATTTTAAAAAATATGATTAAAATATACATTAGCACTCAACAATACAGAGTGCTAACTTTCAACAAATTTCGTATTTTTTATCTCAGGAGGGATTTTTATTATGACACTCAAGCCTTTAGGAGACAAGGTCGTTCTCAGATTTACTCAGGTGGAAGAAACCTCAAAGGGCGGCATCATCCTTGCAGCATCTGCTCAGGAAAAGCCTCAGATAGCTGAAGTTATCGCTGTAGGCCCCGGCGGAATCGTAGACGGCAAGGAGATCGTTATGCAGGTAAAGTGCGGCGATAAGGTTATCCTTAACAAGTATTCCGGCACAGAAGTAAAGCTCGGCAACGAGGAATACACTGTTGCTAAGCAGAGCGACATTTTAGCAATTGTCGAATAATCAATTCATTCAGGAGGAATTCTCATTATGGCAAAACAGTTACTTTACGGTGAAGACGCAAGAAAGGCTCTTCAGGCAGGTATAGATAAGCTCAGCAATACAGTTAAGATCACTCTCGGCCCCAAGGGCAGAAATGTAGTTCTTGACAAGAAATACGGCGCTCCCCTTATCACCAATGACGGTGTTACGATCGCTAAGGAGATAGAGCTTGAGGACCCCTTTGAGAATATGGGTGCTCAGCTTGTAAAGGAGGTCTCCACAAAGACAAACGATATCGCAGGTGACGGTACAACAACCGCTACTCTTTTAGCTCAGGCTCTCGTTAATGAGGGTATGAAGAATGTTGCAGCAGGTGCAAACCCCATGACAGTCAAGAAGGGCATCCAGAAGGCTGTTGACGCTACTGTTAATTCTCTTAAAGAGAATGCAAAGCCCGTTTCAAGCTCCTCTGATATCGCAAGAATCGCTACCGTTTCCTCAGGTGACGAAAATGTAGGCGCACTCATTGCAGAGGCTATGGAAAAGGTATCCGCTGACGGTGTTATCACTGTTGAAGAGTCCAAGACTGCAGAGACATCCTGCGATGTAGTTGAGGGTATGCAGTTTGACAGAGGATATATCTCCCCTTATATGGTAACAGATACAGACAAGATGGAGGCTGTTATTGATGATGCCTTCATTCTTATCACAGATAAGAAGATCTCCAACATTCAGGAGATACTTCCCCTTCTTGAGCAGGTGCTTCAGGCAGGCAAAAAGCTCGTTATCATCGCTGAGGATGTTGAGGGCGAGGCTCTTGCTACAATTCTCGTTAACCGTCTCAGAGGTACATTTACCTGCGTATGCGTAAAGGCTCCCGGATTCGGTGACAGAAGAAAAGAGATGCTTCAGGATATCGCTATCCTTACAGGCGGTGAGGTCATCACATCCGATCTCGGTCTTGAGCTCAAGGATGCACAGGTAGCACAGCTCGGCCGTGCAAAGCAGGTCAAGGTTACAAAGGAAAACACCATCATCGTTGACGGTGCAGGCGATAAGGATGCTATCGCATCAAGAATCGCTCAGATCAGAGTTCAGTCTGAAAATACTACCTCCGAATTTGACAAGGAAAAGCTTCAGGAAAGACTTGCAAAGCTTGCAGGCGGTGTTGCAGTTATCCATGTAGGTGCTGCTACTGAGGTTGAGATGAAGGAAATGAAGCTTCGCATAGAGGATGCTCTTGCAGCAACAAAGGCTGCTGTTGAGGAAGGCTATGTTGCAGGCGGCGGTGTTGCTCTTCTCAATGCTATCCCCGCAGTTGCCGCTCTTCTTGAAAAGACAGAAAACACTGATGAGCTTACAGGCATCAAGATCGTACTCAAGGCAATCGAGGCTCCCATCCGTCAGATAGCTCAGAACGCAGGTCTTGAGGGCTCCGTAATTATCGACGCTATCGTCCGCTCAGGCAAGAAGGGATACGGCTTCAACTTCGCTACAGAGGAATATGTTGATATGGCAGAGGCAGGCATCCTTGATCCTACTAAGGTTACCCGCTCAGCTCTTCAGAATGCCGCTTCCGTTGCAGCAATGGTACTCACAACAGAATCCCTTGTAACAGATAAGCCCGATCCCGCAGCAGACGCAGCAGCAGCTGCAGCAATGGCAGGCGCTCAGGGCGGCGGCATGTATTAATAATAAGCTTACAGCTGAAGGCTGAAAAACAAAAGCCAAGGCTTAAGTAATTTCCCGTAAATAAAACCGATCGGCAAAGCGCTGATCGGTTTTTTGATATAAGGAAATTACTCACATCACGAGCAATTCTTATACAATAAAACAAAGAAGCTTCCCTGACTTAAGGAAGCTTCTTTTATCATTTATACTTTTTTCTTATTTTACTGTTGCAAAGAAGGGTGTTACTTTTTTTGCCATAAAGGAAAACATACCGCCGACACATGCTGTTACTGTAACAAGCACTGCAGGTACAATTACTTTAGCCATTTTTATCACTCCCATACTCAATTCATAAGTATAATATCACCAAAATATTGCAATAAAAGGAATTAATTTCATAATATTTTAACATTATTGTGAACAATGTGTAAATCCCGTTAAATTATTGTCAATATCACATCGGGAGTGTGCGACAGGGATAGAATTCTGCATTTTACCGATTCAGCGCCTTGCCGGTTTGTCGGGTTGTCAGGTTAACAGGTTTTCGGCTTGCGGTTTTCTGCTTTACATTACCCCTGCTCTTATTTCGTTTATTACCCTTTCCATATCCGAAGGAGGCGGCACTTCAAGGTATATTTCCCTTTTTGTTACGGGATGGAAAAACTTCAGGCTCGTACAGTGAAGAGCGGCACGGTCAAGAGATCTGTCAAGAGAGCCGTACATATCGTCACCTGCAAGCGGCGCTCCCGAGGAAGCAAAATGAACTCTTATCTGATGAGTCCTTCCCGTCTCAAGGGAGATCCTTACAACACTTCGTTTTCCGTCGGTCATCAGGCTTTTCCAATGAGTCACGGCTCTCTCACCGACCTCGCCTACCCAACGATATGTCTTTCCCGCATCAGGTCTTATTATAGGCTTATCAACAGTACCCTCTCCCGTAAATACACCGCCGACAATTGCGATGTATTCCTTTTCAATTCCCGAAGACAGTATGTTTGCCGCATGGGCGTTCAGCGCAATTACAACAAGCCCCGAGGTGCATTTATCAAGCCTACCCACAGCACGGAACACGATATCCTTATTCTTTTTGTTAAAATAGGCAGATATCTTATTTGCAAGAGTGTCCCCCTGATGATTATGAGTGGGATGCATTGCTATATAGGGAGATTTATTTATTACAAGGATATCGTCATCCTCATAAATTATTTCGAGATCATCGGCATCCGTAGGCGGTATCTGTCCCTTTTCGTCGGGAAAGGTCACGGTGATAACATCCCCTGCTCTGATTCTGTCAACGGTCCTTATATGCTCACCGTTTCTCAGAAGTCCCAGAGGATCATTTTTCAGCTTCGGCAGAAGCCTTGCGGATATTTTAATATGTCCCCGCAAAAAAACAATAAGCTTTTCGCCGTCAAGCTCGGCGGGAACGGTATAATCAATACTTCTCGGCATATTTCCTCCTGAAAAAACAAGGCCGTAAACAAAAAATTAACAATTCGACACAGTTTTTGTATTAATAAGAGAATATTATATAAGAAAGAATCTTACGATTTGTCAACCCCCTACCCCCAATCTTGGGGGCTGTAGGTGTTTCTTGTTATAAGCTAAATTGCTCACAACGCGAGCATTTTCCTATATAATACTAAAATCAATAAAAAGGCGATGGCATATGGATAATTCATTAAACTTAATTCCGAGAGCGGCTTCTCCCGAGGAGGTAGGAGTTTCATCAAAGGCAATAGAATGCTTTTTGACTGAAACGGAAAAAAGAGAGCTTGACATTCATTCCTTCATGATAATCCGCCACGGCAAGGTGGCTGCGGAATGCTACCGTGCTCCCTTTACGGCTGAGCGTCCGCACGCTATGTATTCCGTAAGTAAGACCGTCACGGCAACGGCTATCGGAATTGCCGCTGATGAGAAGCTCATCTCACTTGATGACAAGGTTCGGGATTTCTTTCCCGACTATACGGAAAATATCTGCGATACTAAGCTTGACAGCCTCACCGTCCGTCATCTTCTTACAATGACAAGCGGCAAGGATCCCAGCGTCTTTGCAGATAAGAGCAACGGCAACTGGATGGAATACTATTTCTCCGCTCCCTGGTACAATGAGCCGGGCAAGGAATTCAGATACATAAACGAAAACATATATATTCTTTCCGCTATAATAAAAAGAGCCACGGGAGACAGCGTAAGAAGATTTCTGAAGCCGAGACTCTTTGAGAAGCTTGGAATCGACTATCCCTTCTGGGAGACCGATCAATACGGTATAGAGGCAGGCGGCTGGGGGCTTTATCTCAAGACCGAGGATCTTGCAAAAATTATGCTCACTTATTCAAATAAGGGCGTATATAACGGCAAAAGAATAATGAGCGAGAAATGGGTAAATTATGCCTCGGGAAAAATAGCCGACACCTCAAGCGAATTTGATAAGGATGCAAAAGCAGGTTACGGCTGCTGTCTGTGGCGCTGTGCAGATGTAAATGCCTACAGAGCAGACGGAATGTTCTCACAGTACGGCATCGTTTTTGAGGACTATGATGCTGTTGTCGTTGTAACAAGTGCAATAGCTCAGCAGCAGATATGCCGCGATCTTCTGTGGGAATTCTTCCCCAATGCCTTTATTGAAGAGTCCTGCGGCAATGAAGAATCGGCAAAGGCTCTTTATGAGCGTCTTAAAAATGCGAAGCTTGATTCTCTCACCCGTAATTCTTCATCCGTATACGAGAAGAAAACAGACGGCTGTGAGATACATTTCAGAAAAAAGATATTCCTTAATCTCATAGGCTTCCCTATGAGTATGCTCCCTCTTGCGGTTACTTATATGACCACAGACAGAGCGGGAAATATCGATAAGATGATACTGAATTACAGAAAATCGGATATGCTTCTCACCTGGACCGAGGGAGATGAGACAAATACCATCCCCGTCGGACTTGACGGAAAATACCGTTACGGCAATATGCGTCTCGGTCAGATAGATTATAAGGTCTGCTCAAATGCCGTGTGGCTGAGTGAAGACCGTCTTTTCATTCAGATAAGACCTCTTGAAACTATCGGAAGGCGCAAGCTTGATATAAAATTTTTTGAAAACGGCAGGGTAAAAATGAAGCCCTCGAGCGATCCCGATGTTTTCACCATCGCAATGAATCTTGCACCGGGCTTTGAAGCTATGATAGGAAACAAAAAAATAACAGACAGGATCATCCCCCTGTTCCGATTTGCTCCGAATCTCCTTGAGCCTACCCTTAAGGGAAGAATAATATACAAGAAATAATCAGAAAGGAAGCCTGCAAGCCGTAGGCTTCCTTAATTTTTGGTTCTTCACGGAAAGTTGGGGAATCATATTACTCACTTTAATCATTTTGTGCTTCGCACTTGGGAACCCCCGGCGAGGGTTCCCAACGAAAAACAGTCCACCGGACTGTTTTTCTCCCCTCCTGCGCTTTTGGAAGCATAAGAGATTTCGCACTCTGCGCAGTGCGACAAGAGGCTCTGCCTCTTGACACCGTGAGCTTTTGAAAAAGCTCAAGCAAAACTTTTCCCCGGCACTCCCGTGCCGACATCATTCCCCAACTTTCCGTGAAGAACCTTTATTTTCAGCCTTCTGCAAGCACCTTTTTAAGATACATTCCCGTGTAGCTTCCTTCACACTGAGAAACCTCCTCGGGAGTGCCCTCGGCTACTATCTCGCCGCCTCTGAAACCGCCCTCGGGTCCGAGATCAATAATATGATCGGCACATTTTATCACATCAAGGTTGTGCTCTATTACAATGACCGTATTGCCCGACTCAACAAGCTTCTGCAGTACCTCTATAAGCTTATGCACATCTGCGGTATGAAGTCCCGTTGTAGGCTCATCAAGAATATACATCGTCTTTCCGCTGGGCTTTCTTGAAAGCTCGGTTGCAAGCTTGACTCTCTGAGCCTCACCGCCTGACAGCTGAGTGGCAGGCTGACCTATGCTTATATAACCGAGACCTACATCAAAAAGAGTCTGAAGCTTTCTTCTTATGGCAGGTTGATTTTCAAAGAAATGAAGTCCCTCTTCAACGGTCATATCAAGCACCTCGCTGATATTTTTGCCCTTATAACGGACCTCAAGCGTCTCGCGGTTATATCTTGCTCCCTTACACACATCGCAGGGCACATATACATCCGCAAGGAAATGCATCTCTATCTTGACGATACCGTCACCTGAGCAGGCTTCGCACCTGCCGCCCGATACATTAAATGAAAAGCGTCCCGGGGCATAGCCCTTTATCTTTGCATCGGTAGTCTCGGAAAACAGCTTTCTTATATCCGTAAATGCACCCGTATATGTTGCGGGATTTGATCTCGGCGTTCTGCCTATAGGTGACTGATCTATGTCTATTACCTTATCAAGATATTCTATTCCCTCGAAGCCCTCGTTCTTACCGGGGAATTTCTTTGCACCGTTAAGCTCGTTTGCAAGCTGCTTATACAGTATTTCATTTATAAGGGAGGATTTTCCCGAGCCTGAGACACCCGTTACGGCAATGAATTTTCCGAGAGGAAAGCTGACATCTATGCCTTTAAGATTATTCTGTGCCGCACCAAGCACCTTAAGAAGCCTTCCGTTGCCCTTTCTTCTTTCCCTCGGCACCTCTATCCTCTTTTCGCCCGTAAGATACTGTCCCGTTATGGAGCGGTGACATTTTTTGATATCGTCAAGAGTTCCCGCGGCTACTATCTCACCGCCGTGAACACCGGCTCCCGGACCTATATCCACAATAAAATCCGCATTCTTCATTGTATCCTCATCGTGCTCCACCACGATAAGGGTATTTCCCAGATCTCTGAGATTTTTAAGCGTTCCTATGAGCTTTTCGTTGTCCCTCTGATGAAGTCCTATACTTGGCTCATCAAGAACATATAAAACACCCGTAAGCGCCGAGCCTATCTGAGTTGCAAGGCGTATTCTCTGACTTTCACCGCCTGAAAGCGTGCCCGAGGACCGGGAAAGCGTGAGATAATCAAGACCGACCTTCTGCAGAAATTCAAGCCTTGCCTTAATCTCCTTTATGATGCCGTCTGCAATAAGATGCTCTCTTTCTGTAAGAGTAAGTCCCTCAAGAAAGGCTATCTCATCGGAGACCGAAAGGCGGGTGAATTCATCGATGCTGAGTCCTCCCACGGTTACTGCAAGGATCTCCTTTTTAAGCCTTGCACCCGAGCAGTCGGGACAAACGTGATCGAACATAAAAAGCTCTATTTCCCACCTTGCCCACTCACTCGTCGATTCCCTGTAGCGGCGAGTGAGATTATTTACGATTCCTTCAAAGGGTGCTTCATATTCGGTAGTGCCTGTATAAAAGCTTCTTTTAAGCTGTAATTTCTCGTCTCCCGTACCGTAGAGAATTGCATTTACCGCCTCCTCGGGGATATCCTTTATGGGATCATCCATGGAAAAGCCATATTTTTTTGCAATTCCCTCCATATACATTCTTGCAATGGTGCCGTATTTTTCATTTGACCATCCGCAACCCTTTATTGCACCCTTATTTATGGAAAGATTCTTATCGGGAATGATAAGCTCGGGAGCTACCTTCTTGAATATACCGAGTCCCGCACAGGTAGGACAGGCTCCGAAGGGATTATTAAAGGAGAAGAGCCTGGGGCTCAATTCTCCTATTCCCACATTATGATCGGGGCAGGAGAAATTCTGAGAAAAGAGCATCTCCTCACCGTCAATTACGCTTACAAGCACGATACCGTCACTGAGCTTCAGTGCTGTCTCAAGTGAATCCGACACACGGGATGCTATCCCCTCTTTTACAACAAGTCTGTCTACAACTATCTCTATAACATGCTTATTGGTCTTACTGAGCTTTATCTCCTCGGAAAGCTCTCTCATCTCCCCGTCTATCCTCGCTCTGACAAAGCCTGCCTTTCTCGCATCCTCAAGAATTTTGACATGCTCGCCCTTTCTGCTTCTTACGACGGGAGACATTATCATAAACTTAGTGCCCTCCTTCAGGGACAGTACCTTGTCTGTCATCTGATCCACCGTCTGAGGTCTTATCTCCTTATGGCAGACGGGACAGTGCGGTATACCTGCACGGGCATATAAAAGCCTTAAGTAATCGTATATCTCCGTGACCGTTCCGACGGTTGAACGGGGATTTTTTGATGTAGTCTTCTGATCTATTGAGATTGCAGGAGAAAGTCCCTCAATCAGCTCAACATTGGGCTTTTCCATCTGTCCTAAAAACTGTCTTGCATAGGATGACAGCGATTCCACATAGCGGCGCTGTCCCTCTGCATATATGGTGTCAAAGGCAAGGGTTGATTTTCCCGAGCCTGAAAGTCCCGTGAACACAACAAGCTTGTCACGGGGTATCTCAAGGGAAACATCCTTAAGATTATGCTCCTTTGCACCAATAATTCTTATTTTCTTCTGTGACATATTTTATCCTTCCTGAAGCTGCTTTATCTTGTCTCTGAGATATGCTGCGTTCTCGAAATCGAGAATCTTTGCGGCTGCCTTCATTTCCTTTGTAAGCTGATTTATAAGAAGCTCCTTCTCACGCTTGCTGAGCTTCATACCGTTTGCCTTTCTTGCCGCCTTATGGGTATTTGATATCTCAAGGATCTCTCTTATACCCTTTACTATGGTTTTGGGCACGATGCCGTGCTCCTCATTATATTTCTGCTGTTTTTCCCTTCTTCTGAAGGTCTCCGTTATTGCCTTTTCCATTGAAGCAGTAACTGAGTCTGCATACATTATTACCTTACCCTCGCTGTTTCTTGCGGCTCGTCCCACCGTCTGAATGAGTGAGGTCTCGGAACGAAGGAAGCCCTCCTTATCCGCATCCAATATGACCACAAGAGAAACCTCGGGAAGATCAAGTCCCTCTCTTAAAAGATTGATGCCTACAAGCACATCGAATTCTCCGAGACGAAGATCTCTTATTATCTCCATTCTCTCCATGGTGTCCACATCAAAGTGCATATATCTGACCTTGATGCCGTATTTTGTCAGATAATCCGTAAGGCTCTCTGCCATTGCCTTGGTAAGAGTGGTAACAAGCACTCTTTCCTTTTTGCTGACTCTTTCGTTTATCTCGCCGATAAGGTCATCTATCTGACCGTCTACGGGACGGACCTCAATTTCAGGATCAAGCAGTCCCGTAGGTCTTATTATCTGCTCCGCAGTTCTTACACTCAGGCTCTTTTCCAATTCACCCGGCGTTGCACTTACAAATATCTTCTGCCCCGTTTTCTCATAAAACTCATTGAAGGTCAGCGGTCTGTTATCATAGGCTGAGGGAAGTCTGAAGCCGAATTCAATAAGTGAGTCCTTTCTTGAACGGTCGCCGCCGAACATTCCTCTGACCTGAGGCAGAGTTACATGGGACTCGTCCACAAAGAGAAGATAATCATCGGGAAAGAAGTCAAGAAGAGTAAAGGGGGCAGAGCCCGGCTCTCTTTCAGCCATAATTCTTGAATAGTTTTCTATTCCCTTACAAAAGCCCGTCTCAAGGAGCATCTCCATATCGTATTCTGTCCGCTGTCTTATCCTCTGTGCCTCAATAAGCTTTCCCTGAGAGATAAACCACGCCTCTCGCTCCTCCATTTCCGCCATTATCTCCTTTATTGCGGCATCAAGCTTTTCGGGAGACACAACATAGTGGGAGGCGGGATATATAGCAACATGGGACAGCACCCTCTTCACTTCGCCCGTAAGAGGATTTATCTCACTTATCTTGTCCACCTCATCACCGAAGAATTCAATTCTCAGTGCATTTTCATTATTATATACGGGGAAGATATCGACAACATCGCCCTTGACTCTGAATTTATTTCGGATGAAGTTTATATCGTTTCTTTCATACTGGATATCCACAAGCTTTTTAAGAAGCTCATCCCTGCTCTTCTCCATTCCCGTGCGAAGGGAGATGACCATATTCTTATAGTCGATGGGATTTCCCAAGGAATATATACAGGAGACACTGGCAACTATTATGACATCGCGTCTTTCGGAAAGAGCGGAGGTCGCGGAATGGCGCAGTCTGTCTATCTCGTCATTTATGGCGGAATCCTTTTCTATATAAGTATCGGTTGAAGCAATATATGCCTCAGGCTGATAATAATCGTAATAGGATACAAAGTATTCAACTGCATTTTCGGGGAAGAATTCTCTGAATTCGGAGCAAAGCTGTGCCGCAAGTGTCTTATTATGTGCAAGCACAAGTGTGGGACGGTTGACCTCGGCAATAATATTTGCCATAGTAAATGTCTTTCCCGAGCCCGTAACGCCGAGAAGCGTCTGCTCCTTAAAGCCATTATTGACACCGTCAACAAGCTCGCTTATAGCCTGCGGCTGATCTCCCATAGGCTTATATTCAGATACCAGCTTAAATCTATCCATATATCCCCCGTAAATGCTTTAATACAGAATTTGCCGTAATTTGCTAAAACAAACAGAAATATTATAGCATTTTTATTTTTAAAAGTAAACATTTTTTCTGAACAAATGTTCTTTTTTTCGATAAAAAAATTTCTGCGAAAAACATACTTATCATCTGTTATTAATAGTGTAACATTAATGCATTCTATTGACATTTTACGCCAAAAAACATAAAATATAAACAATATCTTGGATTATTTTGTTTATTTATCACAAACAGAGAAAGGAATAATACTTATGGGAGTAAAAACTGTTATTATCCTGAATCAGCAAAGTCCCATTCTGCATTTTCAGCATCAGCAGCAGGGGGCAACGCTGAGAGCAAGCGAGGTAAAGCCGAAGCTTGACCGCTTTATCAAAGAAAAGATCGCAGGACTTCCCGAAGCCACTGAAGCGGAAAAGAAAATAAAGCAAGAGCTTTATAAGGCAGAAAACTTTGTAGCAGTAAAAAAAGAAGATCTGCAAACAAACAGCTTCGATGCTTATGCTCTGAATTATAAACTGAGGTTTGAAAACATATCACGCAGCGATATATGCGAACCTGCGGATATATATTACGGCAATATGAAACTGTCGGACGCAGAAAAAACAAAAACTGTATTCTGCTCATCTGTCAGAATGACGCTGATATGCTTTAACAGTGCGCTTTTATCATATATTGAGAAGCATATTGAAGAATTCTTTGTCGTAACAAATTTCGGCAGAATGCAGAACAAGGGCTTCGGCAGCTTTACGGTTGCTGAGATCAACGGCGAGCCGACAAAAAGGATGTCTCATGATGAGATCGCTTTATGTCTGAAAAAGGCTTTCGGTGCAAAGGTGTGCTATGCCTTTGATGTAACCGACACAACCAACAGCCGAACCAATGCATTTTCAAAGATCAAGACCCTATATTCCGTAATCAACGGATGGCGGAAACGGTCTTTTTTTGTTTTCATATAGCCTCCACAGCACGGCAAGGACTGTCTTTTTACCTTTGCAGGCCTCTCAGAATCTCCTTTTGATCCTTTGTTATTCTGTAGCTTTCAATAGCCTTTCTTATAGCCTTATTATGTACCCATAACGGCAGGCGGTTTTCCTTGATAAAGGGGAATATACTGTCCCACTGCTTTGCAAGTGCCGTGGCAAAATACCAGGCACACATCATATTTATATAATAACCGTCGCTTTCTGTCTTAGCTACCCTTTCGGCAAGGCTTATATCAAAATCATCATCAAGAAAATGCACCATAAGCATCTCTATTGCAAATCTGACGGTATATTCATGGGAGCTTTTCAGCCATTCATCGATCTTTTCAATAAGCTCCTTTTTATAAGAGGAAAGAATTTTCGGTCTCAGGCTGTCGCAGGTCGCCCAATTATCAACAAAGGGCAGAAAGCGGTCAAGTTCATCAAAAAGCCGTTTCACATCCCTCTCCTCGCATATTATAAAAGCGTGCAGATTGTTCTCCTCATAATATATGTGAGGAAGCTCTCTTGTAAAGTCCCTTGCCCTTTCGTCCTTCATAAGGGACCGTGCAAGCCGTCTTACTAAGGGAATTCTGACGCCTATTATTTTTTCCTTAGGTACAGTCGGCATAAGTGCGGAATGAAAATCACGGTATTTTATATCCTGCAGGCTGAACAGCTCTTCAATTATGTCCTTCATATTATCACCCTCTTAATTTTATCAGCACTCCCCTTTTATGTCAACGATTTTGCTGTTGACAACTGCTTGTCTTTCTGCTATCCTTGTTTATAAAGATTATTGAAAGGAAGTGAACAAAATGACAATGTATATGCTTTGGGAAATGAAAATATTAAGTCTCGGACGGATGTCGTTTTGTTCAGCCTGATCATATTATCTGTAGTTATCAGCGAAAAAGCATCCCGCCTGAACGGTGATGCTTTTCTTTTTTTGCTTCTTTACCACAACCGTTCACGGTCAGCTTTACGCACTTTTGCATTTAATTCAGGCATTTCGGCAGTTTCTGTTCCCAAAACGCAAAAAAAGGTCTAAAATTAAAAGGAATGCTGAGGTTAAAAGAATGAAGATCTGTATATGCGACAATGACGAATACATATTAAACGAGCTGATAAAAAATATCAGCAATTCTTTTCTGTCTTCCGATACATTTTCGGTAAGATGCTTTTATAACGCAAAGGAGATGCTTGAGGACGAGTCCGTTTATTCCTTCGATGTATTTTTTATCAGCACGGAAAATGACGGAGTGACCGCGGCGGAGATAATCAGAAGACATAAGAATAAAGCAATAATAATACTTACATCCGATTCTCAGGAATTTATCTATGAGGCGTTCAGGCTTGAGGCTCTTCATTACATAAATAAGACCTCATCCTCAGAGGATTTTTCCGAGCTGTTCAAAAGGATCATTGTAAAATACCGCAGTACAAGCTCACTTCTCACCCTTCGGTGGAAGAATGAACGATATACTCTTGATATCTCCGATATAATCTATATTGAAGGCTACAACAGACACCTGACCTTTTATACAAGGGACGAGGAATTCAGCTCCGTGGGAAAGCTTCAGAGCATTCACGAAAGGCTTGCCGCCCACGGCTTTCTGAGAATTCACCAGGGCTATCTTGTCAATATGAATCATATTAAGCATTTTTGCATCAACGAAGCTATAATGAGCGACGGCACAAAGGTTATGATAAGCACAAGACGGCGTACCGATGCCCTTAAAATATATGATGAATTTCTTGAGCAGAAGGAAATTTATATTCAGAAATAACTTCATACACTAACACAGAAGGACATTATCAGAAATATTCTTAATCCTCCCCTGTTGCCGAATTAAGCCTTTAACCAAGGGGAATTTATAAATTGTGCCGTAATTCACTGTCCCCATAAGAAGCGGCAACAAAACTGAACTCAACAGACATAAAGACAAAAAAGCAGAGACTTTCCCGGTCTCTGCTTTTTGTCTTTATTAAGTCCTTTTATTCTCCGTTGCTTTACTTCAGACTTTCCTCTGAAGCTTTGATTCAGACTTTTTCCTGATGCATTGATTCAGGCTTTCCTGGTCTTTTTTCAGGATATCTTTTTCATTTTCAGTCTTAATTTATCTGCGATCATTGCAATGAATTCGCTGTTAGTAGGCTTGCCTCTTGAATTTTGTATAGTATATCCGAAATAGGCACTCAGCACATCGATATCCCCTCTGTCCCAGGCTACCTCTATTGCATGACGGATGGCTCTTTCTACCCTTGATGCGGTAGTGTCAAAATGCTTCGCTACGGTGGGATAGAGCACCTTTGTTACCGAATTCATCATTTCGGGAGTGTCCACTGACATTATGATAGCGTCTCTCAGATACTGATAACCCTTGATATGTGCAGGAACTCCGAGCTCGTGCATTATATCCGACACGATTATCTCAATATCCGGCTCATTTGCCTTGAGCTTTACGATATTTGTTCCCTTAGGATCATATCCCGTAAGCTGAGCTACTCTCTCAGTTAGCATACTCACATCCACGGGCTTGATAAAATAATAATCTGCTCCCGCGTTCAGAAGCTGCTGTTCAAATGCACCGTTATCGGCATTTGAAAGAATTACTATGTAAGGCTTAACATTCAGCTTCATAGAGGGAATGAGCTTCAGCACTGCAAGAGCATCAAGCCTTGCCATAAATGCCTCCATCACAATTATATCGGGATGGCTCTTCTCTATGGCGGCTACCACATCCTCCCCATTTTTAGGAACGCTGATACATTCAAAGCCGTAGCCGCGGAAGGACGCCAGCATATTTTTGAGAAAATCTCCGTTTTCCTCTGCGATCAAAACCTTTTTCTGTTTCATAATACATATTTCCTTTCATATTTTAAGAAAATCAACCTGAAAAATGTTAATTTTTCCTATTTCTTCCATATATTAACATATGCTTTCACAAATTGCAAGCAATTTCTGAAATTTTTACCATTTTATGGTAATTTATTTGAACACTTGTAAATCCTTGCCCTCATAAGCCTATGCCAAGTTATCATCTTTTTCTTGTATGGAAAGCTTCTCTTATTTGCAAGGAAGGCTTCTCTCATTTGCAGGGAAAACTTCTTTTACAACAAAAAAACGGCTTCGCTGTACGCATCAGCGACCGTTTTCGGTGAGTCTTTCTCCGAGGAAAGCAAGCTTTCCGTTCAAAGGGACATATAATCTTTCCCTCTTCACGGAAAGTTGGGGAATCATATTACTCACTTTAATCATTTTGTGCTTCGCACTCCAGAACCCCCGGCGAGGGTTCCCAACGAAAAACAGTCCACCGGACTGTTTTTCTCCCCTCCTGCGCTATTGCAAGCTTGAGAGATTTCGCACTCTGCGGAGTGCGACAAGAGGCTCTGCCTCTTGACACCGTGAGCTTTTGAAAAAGCTCAA
>JAFSGH010000022.1 GCA_017440965.1 Clostridia bacterium
AACGAAAGTTAACAAAAAGGCGCACATTTTATTCTGTATGTCAAGTGTTTTTTTGAAAAAAGTTACAAAAAAACCGAACCTCACAACATTGTGAAACTCGGTTTTCCTTAACTTAATGACATTGCCCCCAATCTTGGGGGCGAAAGTGTGTTTTTTGTTATAAGCTAAATTGCTCACATTGCAAGCGATTTCCTGTATATCAAAAAAAGAGCAGACACACTGTCTGCTCCTTCGGTTGATTATTCGAGTTCGCTGAGCTTCTGTTTGAAGTCTTCGATTCTTTCTGCTGTATTTGTGATTCCCATTGAATCAGCAATTGTTTCGATGAAGGGAAGAGCCTGCTCAAGTGTGAAGGGTCTTCCGATCTCAAGCATAGGATGATCCTTTGCTTCGGGAACAAGCTCAAAGAGGAATTCAGCAGTCTTGGGATTGTCAAGAAGCTCGCCGATAGTTGTTTCTTCGAATGAATACTTAGCCATAGTTGTTTCTCCTTTTATTACATTTTTTCTAATTTCATAAAGTCAACCTTTTCAAGGGGAGTGTGGGGAAGCTCGTCCATGAAAATGATCTCTCTGGGAACAGAGAACTGGTTGAGGTTCTTTGCACAGGCTTCAGTGATGATCTTCTTGTATTCCTCTTCGTCTCCCTTGACCTTAAGAGAAGCATAGAGTCTTACGAGAGGCTTGCCGTCAGCAGTTGTGCCTCTTACAGCACAGGATTCCTTGATAAAGGGAAGTGTGTCCATAAGATTCTCAATGTCAACGGGATATACATTGTAGCCTGAAATGATGATGATTCTCTTCTTTCTTCCGTAGAAGTAGAAGAAGCCGTCCTCATCCATATATCCGAGGTCACCGGAAAGCACCCAAGGTGTACCCTCTTCATCATAATAGATACCTGCGTCCTTAGGACCGTCCTCTGTGAGATAGCCTTCCATCATTGTGGAGCCGGAAATTACGATCTCGCCGACCTCACCTACGGGAAGAGGCTTGTGCTCATCGTCCCAGATCTCCATACGAAGTCCCTCAAGAGGCTTACCGATGGAACCGTCCTTGTAAACCCAGTTTGTATTTACGCAACAAACGGAGCCAACCTCTGTAAGGCCGTAGCCCTGACGAAGACGGGCGGATGTTCCGTTTCTTTCAAGCATACCGTTGAAAGCCTCAAGGAATGCAGGGGAAAGGTCATCGCCGCCAACGAACATCATGCGGGTGTTCTTAAGATGGGGACCGTCAAAGCCGGGTGTATTATAAAGCTTTTTGAACATATTGGGGATACCGCCGATGCCGGAGATTCTGTTTTTCTTATAAAGATCGACAACAAGCTTTCCGTTGAACTGCATAAGCGGGATGATTCTTGCGGCGTTGCAAAGAGCCATATGGCCTGCAACAACAAGACCGAAAGCGTGGAAGAAGGGGAGAATGATGATTTCTGCCTCTTCACCGGGATCTTCAATGTGATCGATATAGCCCAGCTTATGTACATTTTCGTTGATAGCCTTATTGGTAAGCTTGATGGTCTTGCTCTTTCCTGTCGTACCGCCGCCGTTAAGGTATACGGCGATATCGTCACAGTTATTTACACAGCCTTCAACTGTTCTGCCTTCATATTTCTTAACAACATCACAGTAAAGAGTTGCATTCTTGTAGCCGAGGATCTTTTCAAGAAGAGCCTCACCTGCACCTGCGGATATCTTCTTTGCGGGAGATGCATAGTCGGAGCAACGGCAAAGAAGGACGGGGAGACCGAGACTGTTTACAGCATCTACATTATGCTGCTTGAGTCCTAAAAGACCGAGCACCATAATACCCTTGGAGCCGGATTCCTTGACGGTTTCAATAAGAGCCTCATCGGGAAGAAGAGGATGAAGGAAGTTTACGATTACACCTAATTTGTTAAGTGCATAAAAAGCCGTAAAGCTTTCAATATTTGAGGGAACAAATATTGAATATACGTCTCCTTTTTTAAGTCCGAGCTCCTTTTTGAAATAGCATGCAAGTGCCTCTGTGTCACAGATGAACTTTGATCGCATTACCATTTCGTCCATGTGTTGTGCCTGCTTGTAGTCACCGTATCTTTCGGTTGCAGCAAGATAAAACTCATAACAGTTATAGTTTTTGGATTCTATCATATTTGAAAAGGGTTCTGTGTTCATACTTTCTCTTCCTTATTTTTGTTTTTTAGTCGGATATCTTGTGTCCGTTTTTAAGCTCGATATTTCTCTTCATAAAGGGAATTCTGAGCACTCCCGTGAATGTGTCACCGTCAAAGGTAACTTCTGCTTCAAGCTCCTTGCCGGGAAGCATAGTGATCTCACCCTTACCTCTGAGAGTATTGCCCTCCTCGACTATATCGTAGGTTCTGATCTTTACATCCTTGAGCTTATCGGGTAACCGGAAATCGATATCGTATTCGCCGTCTTTTTCAGCGATTACAACAGTGATATCTCCTTTGAAAATCATCATATTTACGGATGTTACCCATGTGCCTAAACCTATCATGGAAAAATACCTCCTATTTATAAATATTAATTAAAGTATAACACTATCGGGAAGAAAAAATATGAACAAACTGTAAAATTTATGACTGCATTTTGACGGTTTTTTTGTTGTTTTTTTTGATTATTTTTCCTCTGATAACTTTTGTAAGGCCATAAAATCTACTTTTTCAAGGGGAGTGTGGGGAAGCTCATCCATAAATTCGATTTCTCTCGGTACGGAGAACTTGGAAAGATTCTTTTCGCAAGATTCTGTGATGATACGCTTATATTCCTCTGTGTCTCCGTTTTCCTTAAGAGAAACATAGAGCTTTACAAAGGGCTTACCGTCCTTAGTTCCTCTTACTGCACAGGACTCCTTGATAAAGGAAAGAGTATCCATAAGGTTTTCTATATCTACGGGATATACATTGTAGCCTGATATTATGATAAGTCTCTTCTTTCTTCCTGCAAAGAAGAAGAAGCCGTCTTCATCCTTGTAACCGAGGTCACCTGAGCGTACCCATTTTACGCCGTTTTTATCGGTATAAAGACCTGCATCCTCGGGACCGTCCTCGGTAAGGTAGCCGGCCATGATCGTGGGACCGGAAATAACGATCTCGCCTACAGTTCCGTTTTCCACGGGCTTGCAGTCATCGTCCCAGATATCCATTGTAACGCCTGCAAGCGGAAGGCCTATTGAGTTATCCTTATTTGTCCAGTTGGTATTTGCACAGCAAACAGAGCCGACCTCTGTAAGACCGTAGCCTTGACGAAGGCGTGCTTTTGTTCCGTTTTTCTCGAGCATATCATTGAATTCCTGCAAGAATGCGGGAGAAAGGTCATCGCCGCCTGCAAACATCATACGGGTATTTGAAAGATGCGGACCGTCAAAGCCCTCTGTGTGATAAAGCTTTTTGAACATTGCAGGAATGCCGACGATGCCGGAGATTCTGTTTTTCTTATAAAGATCGACAACAAGCTTTCCGTTGAACTGCATAAGAGGAATAATTCTTGCCGCATTACACATAGTCATATGCATGGCAACAACAAGTCCGAAGGCGTGGAAGAAGGGGAGAATGATTATTTCACCCTCATCGCCGGGATCAATGATATGATCTATATATCCGAGGGCATGTACATTCTCATTGATAGCCTTACTTGTAAGCTTGATGGTCTTACTTTTGCCCGTCGTACCGCCACCGTTAAGGTATACGGCAATGTCACTTCCGTTATTTTTTATACCCTCTACCTTTTTACCTGCATATTTTTTTATGATATCCTTATAAAGCACGGCATTCTCATATTTGAGTATCTTTTCAAGAAGAGCCTCGCCTGCACCTGCTGCGGCCTTTTTTGCAGGGGAAGCATAGTCTGAGCAGCGGCAGAGAAGCACGGGAAGTCCGGTTTTATTGACAGCGCCGACATTCTTCTGCTTAAGTCCGATAAGCCCCAGCACCATTATTCCCTTTGATCCTGATTCCTTTATTGTCTCAAAAAGTACCTCATCAGGGAGAAGAGGATGAACGAAATTTACGATAACGCCTATTTTGTTGAGGGCATAAAAGGCGGCAATGCTTTCAACATTTGTGGGAGTAAATATTGTATAGGCATCGCCTCTTTTAAGTCCGAGATCCTTTGTAAAATATGTGGCAAGTGCATCGATATCGGAAAGAAGCTTGCTTCTTTTGCCTCTCTCGTCCATATGCTGATAAGCATCGTAATCTCCGTAGATCTCAGTTGCCTTCACAAAGAATTCATAGCAATTGAGTTCTTCTGCTTTTATCATCATATTCTGTGCCTTGTCCTCTCGGAATTTGTTTTCTGTCATAATTTTCAATTCCTTTTTTAGTTGATTTTTGGTTACTTTACTGTATATTCTACTAAACGCATGTCGGAAAATCAATATCAGTCTGATATTTTGTACAATTTTTTTTATACTGAAGTATTTACAACACAGCAGTATGTTTTGTCTGATTAGTTTTCTGAAATATGTGATTTTTTTCCGCTTGTTTTATGCTTCGCAGTTTTATAAACAGTTGACATATATATTATAAATGTTTATAATATTTTAATATGGATTTTTATTGTTTTTTTTGGGTGATCAGTATGAAAAATCTTTATTTCTTTCAGGTCAATTATTCTTACGGAGAGTCCGTGCATCCGCCGTATACCGCGGCGGCTTTATCGGCATACGCTTTTGATAATGAACACATAAAAAATAATTATGAGTTAAAAGAAATATTTTTCCTGAGAGACAGCAAAAAGGTTTTTTTGGATAAGATAGAGTCTCCCGATGTTGCGGCTTTTTCAACATATATGTGGAACTACGAATTCAACAAGGCGCTTGCGAAAAGTATTAAAGAGAAATATCCCGCCTGTACGGTTATTTTTGGCGGCCACAGCATTGCGCCCGGAGACAGCTTTCTTGAGGAATGCCCCGACGCTGATTTTGCAATACACGGCGAAGGCGAGGAGGCTTTCACAAGATTGCTTCTCTCGGTTATAGGAAAGGACGATTATAAGGATATTCCCGGCATTTCCTACAGAGATAACGGCAAGGTGATAACGACACCCTCTGCCCCAGTTCCTGCTGAAAAGGAAATAAATTACCCGTCCCCTTATCTTGAAGGCTATTTTGATAAGATTCTTGAGGAGCATAAGGATGTTTACTTTATGGGGCTTATAGAGACCTCAAGAGGCTGTCCATATTCCTGTGCCTACTGCGACTGGAGCAATATGAAATCAAAGATCCGTACTGTGCCTATGGAAAAGATAAAGGCAGAGATCAGATGGATGTTTGAGCATAAATTCATAGGCTTCGGAACTGCCGATTCAAATTTCGGCTTTTTTGAAAGAGACGAGGAGATAATAGATTATATAATAGAGCTCAATAAAACATATAAGACTCTCAGGGGCTTTCAGACCTCATATGCAAAAAATTCCAATGAGCGCATTTTCAGAATAGGTAAAAAGCTTCACGAAAGCGGTCTTAACAGAGGCATAACATTATCATTCCAGAGCATGAATGATGAGGTGCTTGATATTATCGGAAGAAAAAATATTCCCGTAAGCTCATATAAGGAGCTTATGAATATGTATAATGAAGCGGGAATAGGAACATATACCGAGCTTATTTTAGGCTTACCCGGTGAGACCTATGACAGCTTTGCTCAGGGTATCGAGATGCTTCTTGCCATGGGACAGCACAACTCCGTGTATATTCATAACTGCGAATGTCTGCCCTGCTCAATAATGGCTCAGCCGTCATACAGAGAAAAATATAAAATAGGTACCTCGCGTATTCTTCTCAATCAGCCTCATATAGAGGACAGGGAAGAGGAGATATCTGAATATTCAAGCCTTGTTACATCAACCTTTTCAATGTCGGGCGCGGAATGGATAAGGACGAATCTTTATTCCTTTACCGTTCAATGTTTCCATCATTACGGACTTTCGGAATTTCTTGCAATATACCTTCATAACGAAAAAGGCGTTTCTTATAAAGAGGTATATGAAAAAATACTGGAGGCCTCAGAGGATGAGAGCTTCCCTCTGCTTTATAAGATATATTCATTTGTCAAGAATAAGCTACAGGATATTCTTGATGAAACGAAGGATGCCTCGTTTACCGTTGCCGACAGGTGCTTCGGAAATGTACGCTGGGGCTTCGAGGAGTATATATTCCTTAAGGCTGTTTATGAATATGAAGAGCTTTCCCGGGAGCTTAACAGGATATTCTCCGTATATTCCGACGGTGATGAGATATTCTCTCAGCTTCTGAGCTTTCAGAAAGAGATGATAAAATGTCCCGATGAAACGGACAAGTGCCTTCATTATTCCTATGATTTCACCTCATATTTCAAGGATGTTTTCAAGGGACTTTTACCTGCTCTTCAGAAAAAAGAAAATAATATTTATATAAAGACCAAGGCATTCCCCGATTGGGAAACATACTCAAAATTTATGGTATGGTACGGAAAAAAAGAAAGCAGAAGCATCTGTCTTAATGATGCTGAAGTAGTTTACGGTGATGAAATATGAAAAAAAATGTTTATCTTGTGCAGGTCAATGTAAGTTATTCAGACCGTCTTTCCTATGTACCCTATGCGGCAGGCTGTGTTGCGGCATATGCGTTCAGTAAGGAGGAAATAAAAAAGGATTATGAGCTCAGGGAGATCGTTTTTCTCAGAGAGCCTCCCGAAACGGTGCTCAGCCGTATTGAAGAGCCTTATTTTGTCGGTTTTTCCTGCTATACATGGAATATGGAGTATAACAAAGCTCTTGCAAGGCTGATAAAGGAGAAATATCCATCCTGTATTATAAGCTTTTCAGGACACGAGGTGCCCGAAAGCACTGAGCTTCTTGAGAAATATCCCTTTATGGATATTCTTACCTTCGGTGAGGGCGAGGAGACCTTTTATAAGCTGTTAAAGGCATTCTCAGATAATGAGGAGCTGTCGGATATTCCCAATATCGCATTCAGAAGAGGCAGTGAATATATAAAAACTCCCGTGTCCTTCTGCTTTAAGCTTGATGACTATCCGTCTCCGTATACTATGGGATTATTTGATAAGATGCTTGAGGATAATCCGAAAATTCAGTTCAATACCATTCTTGAGACCAACAGAGGCTGTCCCTATGGCTGTGCCTACTGTGACTGGTGCTTTACCAAAAAGGTCCGCCGTTTTCCCATGGAAAAGATAAAGGCTGAGATAGATTGGATGAGCGAGAAGAAAATAGCCTATTGCTATTGTGCGGATGCCAATTTCGGTATATTCGACCGTGACACTGAGATTGCCCGCTATGTTGTGGAAAAGCACAATTCCACCGGTTATCCTGCAATATTCAAGCCCTGTTACGCGAAAAACAGCGATGACACCGTATTTGAAGCGGGAAAGCTTCTTAATGATGCGGGTGCTGATAAGGGAGTTACTCTTGCCTATCAGACTCTCTGTGATGAGGCTCTTCAGAATATCGGCAGAGAAAATCTTACTCTTGAACATTTTGCCGATCTTGATGCAAGATATGCAGCTGCCGATATCCCTACCTATACTGAGCTGATTCTCGGAATGCCCGGTGAGACATATGAAAGCTTTTCAAAGGGTATGTGCCGTCTGCTTGAAAGCGGACAGCACAATTCAATGACGGTTTATAACTGTCAGGTATACTGTAATTCTCCGATGGGACAAAAGGAATATCAGGAGAAATACGGAATAAAGACCACCCGTATTCCTTTGCACGGCATACATTATCCGCTGAATTTCAACGGAGTCGAGGAATATTTCAATGTTATAATCGAGACCTCTTCAATGCCGAAGGAGGACTGGGTAAAGGCAAATATGTTTTCAATAGTCCTGCAGGCATTCCATCATCTGGGACTTCTACGCTGCTTTGCAGTGTATCTTCGCAAGGAAAAGAATATTTCCTATTTTGATTTTTATGATTCACTTCTTTCCTATATCTATTCAGTGCCTGAGACAGGTACATATGCGGTCATAAAGGATATGACAGACCGTATGGCAGATACAGACAGCGGTGACTGGACATATCAGAAGGATATCTTCAGCCCCATAGGCTGGTATTTTGAAGAGGGCGCATTTCTTGATATGGCATACAGAGGCGAGGAGTTCTGGGAGGATATAATGCCCTTTATCAGAAGCTTCCGGATAGAAGAGGATATCTTCAATGAGCTGCTTTTATATCAGAAGGCAATTATCAGACGCCCCGGGGTCAATGAAGCAGTAATAAAAACAAGGTATGATTTCTACAGCTATTTTGAAAGAATATATGAGGACCGCTATGAGCCTCTTGAAAAGACTGATACCGAGCTTCAGATAACCATGGAGAAAAATATAACCAACTGGGCACAGTACGCAATTGAAATAATATGGTACGGAAAGCGCCGCAGTGCAACGCTTATAACAAATCCCAGAGAGACTATAAAACTTATCAGATAAAGAGGTCTTTTTATGAAAATGCTTCTTATTTATCCCCCTCAGTGGAATCCCGCAAATCCGTATCTCTCAGTGCCTCTTCTTGCAGGTCAGCTGAAAAGAGCAGGCTATGATGTCAGGGCAAGAGATATCAATGTTGAGTTTTTTAACTATATACTTACCTCAGAGCATATTGAAAAATGCTTTAATGCTGCAAGGGACACGGAAAAAGCTCTCGGCGAATATATCGCCCGTACATATCCCGAACCCGAAAAGGCTTTTGATTCACTGCCCGTCAGCGAGAAGACGAAGCTTTTGAAATTCAAGCTTATAAATGAATATTTTTCAAAAAGCTTCAAAGAGGGAAGTCTTATCAGTAAAAAAATTGACGATGCTGTCAGCGTATTGAGATCAAAGGAACGCTTTTATGATCCCGAGCAGCTTTTCGATGCAAAAAAGACGGTTCAGGAGGCTCTGAAGATAGCGTCACTGCCCTTTCGGCCTAATGAGCTTATATGGGATAACTATTTTGCCAATTCTCTTATGAAAATGGATTGGGTGAATATTGACAGTCAGTGCAAGGATCCGTCAGTCAATATGTTTATTGACTGGTTTTACGAAAAGGCAAGTGAGATCAGCGAGGAGGAGCTTGATTTTATCGGTATATCCGTGCCCGATCTCAGTCAGATGATCCCCGCCTTTACCCTTGCAAGGATTCTTAAGGAAAAGACCTCTGCCCATATTCAGATAGGCGGAAATTATATCACTCAGAATAAAAAGGATTTTCTTAACCATCCCGAGATATTCGGAGAATATGTGGATTCTCTTGCTACGGGTGACGGTGAAAAATCTGTAATAGAGACGGCTGAATTTATCAGCGGAAAAAGAAGCATAGAGGATGTTCACGGTATTATTGCAAAGCGTGAAGACGGCTCTCTTATTGTCGGTAAAGAGCCGGAGCGCTTCAGAATGTCAGAGATCTGCCGTCCTTGCTTTGACGGATATGATTTTTCTCTGTATTTCTCTCCCGAAACCGTGCTTCCCGTTCAGCTGGGAAAGGGCTGCTACTGGGGAAAGTGCTCCTTCTGTGATTACTATTACGGACAGCAGTGCTTTGATATCAAAAAGCCTGAGGCCGCCTGCGATGAGCTGGAGTATTATAAAAATACCTACGGTATAAAGCATTTTATGTTTATAGACGAGGCTGTGCCTCCCGTTTATTATGATCTGCTTTCAAAGGAGCTTATAAAGAGAGATCTCGGTATATATTTCTATTCCTTTGCCCGTCTTGAAAAGGAATTCACCCCTGAGGTGCTCTCAAATATGTATAAAGCAGGTGCAAGAATTCTTCTCTGGGGCTATGAATGCCATTCGGAGCGAATTATGGAAATGATGAACAAGGGCATAGATACGAAGCTTCGCCTTGATATAATGCGTCAGTCCCACGAGGCGGGTATCTGGAACAATGCCTTATTCATTATCGGCTATCCCACGGAGACCGATGAGGAGATAGAGGATACTCTCAATGTTATAAAGAATAACAGAGATATCATCAACAGCTGTACTCCCTCAAACTTTTCTCTTAAGAAAAATGCTCTGATAATGAAGACCATCGGTAAGGACGGAGTGTTAAGCTATGAAACAAACGGAGAATTCTATACCGTCTATAAGGATAAGATAGTCGGAACCGATCAGCAGCAGAGAAGAGAGATAAGAAGACAGTTCCATCTTGATCTTATCCGTGAATACAGCAACTGCTTATGGCCCGTTGTATATTCCGATTTTGATTCTACACTTTTATATATGGCAAAATACGGGCTTGATTATACTATGAATTACCGCTCGGACAGAGATATCTGTCTGATGTTCAGATAAGGTGAATATATGAAAAAATATGATGTTATAGTTGTCGGAGGAGGCAACGGGGGACTCGCCGCAGGTGCAGTGCTTGCAAAGGGCGGCAAAAATGTTCTTCTTATAGAAAAAAGCCATTCCCCGGGAGGCTTTGCCACATCCTTCAGAAGAGGCAGATTTGAGTTTGATGTGTCATTGCATGAGCTCAACGGCTTCGGAAGAGGAAAAGAGGCTCTCGGCGGTGTAAGAGTCCTTTTTGATACGATAGGTATTTCGGATAAAATAAACTGGGTGGATATTCCTGAGGCATACCGTCTCATTTCTTCCGACGAAAACGGAAAAATAGATGCGGTAATGCCCTTCGGTATTGAAAATTACATCAACAAAATGGAGGAGTATGCTCCCGGCTCAAGGAAGGCCGCTGAATATATCTTTTCCTGCGGTCAGCAGAATCTCAGGGTTCTTGCTCAGATGGGTAAATGCAAAAATGTATTCGATCAGATAAAGCTTCTTGCCGCCAACAGAGATTTTCTTCATAATTCATCAAAAAGCGTAAATGAGGTGCTTTCGCTTCTTGATATGCCGCAGAGAGCAAGAAATATCTTCAAGGCTTATTGGGCATATCTTTGTGCCGACTGCGACAACCTTTCATTTTTCCACTATCTGCAGATGGTCAACACCTACATTGAATTAGGCTCCGTCATTCCCTTTATGAGAAGCCTTGAAATGACAAATGCCATGGCAGAGGTGATCTCCTCCAACAACGGTGATATTCTCGTAAATGAGACCGTAACGGAGATCGTTGTTGAAAACGGTGCCGTAAAGGGTGTCAAAACAGCAGGAGGTAAGGAATTTTCTGCGGATGTAGTAGTGTGCAATGCATCTCCCCACTCGGCATTTTCAAAGCTTATTAAAAAAGAGCATATTCCCGAGGGCGATCTTAAAAGATGTAATTTCCGCACTTTTTCTGGCTCAGGCTTCTGCGTCTGGCTGGGACTTAATAAGTCTGCAAAGGAGCTTGGACTTGATAATTACTCATATTTTATCTTCCCTGATGCTGACGATGTCAAGCAGTTTAAGCTTATGGGGCATCCCGATACAAACCGTGTGCAGAATACCATCTGTCCCAATGCCGCCTTTGAGGGAGCTTCACCCGAGGGCACATCAATACTCAGTATGACTACGCTTTTCAATTCCTTCTGGTGGGACAATGTACCTGAGGAGGACTATTTCAGAGTGAAAAATGAATTTGCCTCATCAATGATAGATACCTTTGAAAAGGCAACGGGAATAAAGATAAGAGAGCATATAGAGGAGATAGAAATAGCATCTCCCGAAACCTTTGCAAGATTTACTCTTAATCCCCATGGCACGATCTACGGATACCTCGGCAAGAAGAACGACGGGGTTCTCGCAAGGACTCTTTCCGAAAACAAGAGGATGTCAGGCATAAAGGGACTTTATTTTGCAGGCGGCTACGGCACAAAGATGAACGGATATTCGAGTGCCATGTCCACAGGCTTCGATGCCGCCCGCCATATACTCAGAACCGGGGGAAAGGATTAAGTCTATGATAAAACATACAGCGTTATCCCTTTTAAGGGATCTCAAAGCTTTTATCGGTATAAAAAAGGAGAGACTCGATGCAATAGACGCTGCCCCTGATACAGCAGTCGAAAGCAGCTTCGGAGTAAATATGCTGGCTGATGCTATGCATCCCGACAGAATTTCTCTTGAGGTCAAGGAAGTAAAGAAGGACAGATTCGGAAGCTTTCTTGTGCTCATTTCCGGGGAGAGAAGGACACTTCCTTCTGCGAAGCCGGGTCAGTTTATTGTTATAAAGCCATCTGTCACGGGTATAAAATATTCCCGTGCCGTTTATATTGCCTTCGCTGAAAGGACTTCATATACCGTCTTTATCCCGCAGACAGATGACAGTGAGGCTGAAAAGCTTGTAAATGCCCGTAAAGGTGATATTTTTGAAGCAACCTCTCCTGCAGGCTTGGGCTTTTATCAGCCTCTCAGAGACAGCGGAAATATTTTTGTCTGCTGTGATAAGGAGGGCTTCGGAGCAAGTGAAGCCTTCAGAAATGATAAGGAGCTTCAGGAAAGAGTTAAGGTATATACTCACCTTGCAGGTGCTGTAGATACCGAAAACGGTAATTCACAGCTTTCAGTGTTTCTCAGAGAATGTAAATTAATTGACGGTACATTATTTATCTTCGGCAGTGAGGATTTTGTTACCCTTATAAAAAAGACTGCAGAGGACTGCGGACTTATAAAAAAAAGAATCAGGTACGATATTATTTCTCCCGGAAAAATATTCCCCGATGAAGAAAAAAAGTATGTGTGCAGAGTAAAAAGAGGCAGTGAGGAGTTTGATGTTCTTTGCTACGGACATATGCCTCTCAGTGCTTCCCTTGAGTATGCAGGTGTAGAATGCAACATCAACTGTATGTCAGGCACCTGCGGCTACTGCAGAATGAAGCTTGTTTCCGGAGATATCTCCGTGCACTTTCCTGAGGGCGAAGAGCCTGTAAGAATGGCTGATGCAAAGCACGGCTTTATTCATCCCTGCAGAAGCTATCCTCTGTCAGATCTGACAGTTATTATCTAAGGAGGTCAATATGAGTACATTCACAAAGGCGACAGTGGTTTTAGGTGCCGTAACAGAGACCGAGACACTCAGAAAGACAGTTCATACCATTGCGGAGCTTTGTACTGCCGAAGATGTCGCAGAAATAATCATAGGCCATCCGCCTAAGGCAGTCACAAAGGAATGTCTTGCTGTCATAAATGAGCTGGCGGCAGAGGATTTCCCCTTTCCCGTTATCCCTTGTCCCGATAAAAGGCCCTTCCTTTCAAGTATTCTTGATGCCGTTGATATCGCAAAGGGCTCACATATAATTCTTTGTCCCTCTGATATGGCACTTGATCTCAAATGTATTCCCGAGATGATAGAAAGTGCAAAAAGAGATCCCGATATTATAGCCTCAAGCTCCCGTTTTCTTCCCGGTTGTACCTTATATGAATACGGTACAATAAAATCAATTATAAACCGCTGTGCTCAGCTTTATATGAGAATACTTTACGGAGTGAAGCTTACTGACTTTACAAACCCGTATCAGATAGCTCCCCGTGAGCTTTATCTTGCCGTCAATTTCGAGGAGACGGGATTCCCGTTTTTGCTTGAAATGATATTAAAGCCTCTGAGACTCGGCTATAAATTCAGGGAGATACCCACAAACTGTTATCCGAGAACGGAAGGAAAGTCCCGTAACAGTAAAAAGCAGATGGCAATGTATCTTAAGACATCATTGCATATCCGCTTTATGAAGAAAAAAGATATATTATTACATCCCATAGGTGAATGATAATGGAAAAAATACTGTTTGTAAGTGTGCCTCAGTGGTATCCTATGAACCCCTATCTTGCAGGGGCGGTGCTGACAGCACAGGTAAAAAATGCAGGCTATGAAGCACGCTCACTTGATATGAATGTACGCTTCTTTAACGATATACTTACGAAGGAAAATGTGCTTTCCTCCGCAAATACGGCTCTTATGAAGCTTGAAAGGGTGAAGCACTTAGCCGCAGAATACGGCTCAAGGCTTAATGAATTTCAATCCTTTCCTCCTGAGATCAGGACAGGGCTTCTGCGTTTACGCGACATCTCAGCCTTCTTCAGCAAGGAGGGTGCCGACAGTCTTGTAAAGGAAATTGCAGAGAAAATTGAGGATGCCGTTGCCGTGCATAAGGATAAGGAGCGCTTTTATATACCTGAGCTGCTTTTTAAGGCAAAGGAAACGGTGGATGATGCTCTTCGCATTATTTCTCTTGCATATGCACCTACAAGAATACTTATAGACAATTACATAGCGGATCCTGCGGTGGATTATTCCTATGAAAATGTAAAGCGTCAGTGCTATGACAGCGATATCAATATGTTTATTTCATATTTTGAAGAGCATTTTGATTTTGATGCACTGAAGGAATATGCTGTTGTCGGTATTTCCGTAGCAGACTTAAGCCAGCTTGTGCCTGCGATGACACTGGGAAGGCTTATCAAGGAAAGGACACAGGTAAAGGTATCCTTTGGCGGAAACTATGTTTATAAAATAATTAACGATATAAAAAAACAGCCTGAATTCTTTGATCTCTTCTGCGATTATATCACGGTAGGAGACGGAGAAACGGCGGCTGTTTCTCTTGCGGAATTTATCAACGGTAAGATCCCCGTAAATGAGGTATATTCACTTGTGTGGAAAAATGAAAACGGAGATATCGTTACAAATGAGACGGCTCCGCTTCTCAAAATGGATGAGCTTACCGTCCCCGATTTCTCCGATTATGATTTCTCTCTTTATTTTTCTCCCGATACGGTTATCCCCGTGCAGTTCGGAAAGGGCTGTTATTGGGGAAAATGTGCCTTCTGTGATTTCTATACGGGACAGCAGAAGTTTGATATCAAGGGAGTTCTTCATGCGGCAGATGAGGTGGAGGAGCTGTGCAAAAAATACAATGTGAAGCATTTTGCCTTTGTTGACGAGTGCGTGCCTCCCTTATTTTATGACCGCTTTGCTACAGAAATAAAGAAAAGAGGTCTGAAGATACATTTCTATTCCTTTGCAAGATTCGATAAGGGCTTTACAAGAGAGGTGCTCCAAAATCTTCATTCGGCAGGTGCAGAGTATTTCTCCTGGGGTTATGAGGCAGAAAGTCCCAGACTTCTTGAGCTGATGAATAAGGGCATAGATCCCGAGATAAGAAGCCGTATCCTCAAGGACAGCTATGAAATAGGTATGTGGAATCAGTGCACCTTCCTTTTAGGCTATCCCACGGAAACTCCCGAGGAGCTGCAGGCTACTATTGATGTTATCAGAAACAGGGAGCTTATTCATTCCTGCACTCCCTCAAATTTTGCTCTGAAGAAAAATGCCATTCTCGGCAGTGAGCCTGAATCGGTAGGACTTTCCAATATAACTACAAAGGGAGATTTTCATATTTCCTTTAATTATGATTCCGAGGGTATCTCAATGGAGGAGGTCAAGAAAAACAGACTTTCCTTTGAACAGCAGTTCCTTGTTGATACTGCAGATACTCTATGGTCCCTGGGCTTTACCGATACAGATCATATGCTTTTATATATCGCACATTACGGAAGGGATTATGTGAAGGATTACAGACTTCCGTTTAAGAAAAAATACAATTTCTGATACCTTTTTATCCGATAAGGAGAGACCTTTCAATGAAAAAGATAATTATACCCGTATTGCTTGCTTTTACGCTCCTTATGAGCTCCTGTATGTCATTTTCCACATTTGAGGAAATGGCTTCCGTTACTGACACTCACACTACCGAAAAATACGAATACCAGACCAATGCGCAGAATACCACAACGGTGCATGTTGAGACAACAGGACCTCAGGAAAATACAACTGTTCCCGTTTTTGAAAATACGACGGCTGCGGCTGAAACTACCGTGCCTCAGGTCACAGAGCCCGTTCTGACGAGGCCCTCTGAAAACACTACTGCTCCTATCGTGATCATTCCCGAAACTACCGCTGAGGCTGTTACGGATGCTCCCGCAAAGGATTATTCATCATATACAAAAAAGCAGATCATTGACGAATATGCGGCGGCACTTAATAAGACACGGCAGTATCAGGGTGCTGTTACCGTAGATCATACGGAGGCATTTAACGCAGATATCAAGGATGCTCATCCCGGCGGTGCACTTACGGAGCTTCTTGCAAGTAACATTGTAAAGCTTGTAGGCAGCGAGGGACAGCAGACACTTAATTTCTCAAACGGTAAGGCTGTAAATAAGGACGGTGAGACCGTTCCCGTGCTTCTTCCTCAGAGAACAGATTTTTCTCTTCCCGAAAGCGGTGCCGCAAGTGCCGATATCAAAGAGGAGAACGGAAGGCTTCATATAAAGATAGTTCTTGTTCCCGAGACGGTTTCAATGGGGCAGGTGCCTGCCTATAACGCCTCTGCAATAGGATATCTTGATACCTCAGAAATGAGCTTCAGCATCATCACAATAAGCCGTGTCGATATCAGCTACACAGGCTCGGTAATAGACGCTTTCATAAATTCCGACGGCTTCATTGAAAGCGTGACATATACAATAAATATGAGTACATATGCAGAGCTTTCAGGTATGGGAATATCAGGCTACGGTACACTTGAAGGTGCCCAGACGGAAAAATGGGTGCTTAAGTGGTAAATAATTAAGAATATAAAAAAGCGTGAAATTTTGAATTGAAAGAATGATGCTGTTGACTTTGACGCTTTTTGCTCAGATCTGTAAGAAGGACACTTATAAGGTTCTTCACGGAAAGTTGGGGAATGATGTCGGCACGGGAGTGCCGGGGAAAAGTTTTGCTTGAGCTTTTTCAAAAGCTCACGGTGTCAAGAGGCAGAGCCTCTTGTCGCACTCCGCAGAGTGCGAAATCTCTTATGCT
>JAFSGH010000053.1 GCA_017440965.1 Clostridia bacterium
CGGATTTATGCAGTGATATTCCTGCTTCGCAGGAGTGAAATCGACGCTTCGCGTCGGTGAAATCCGTCTTCGACGGGTGAAATATTTTCCTTCGGAAAATGTGAAGGAAGATGCTCCGCATCTTGTTCCGCTTCGCTCTATCTATATAATGCCGACCGCAGGTCCCGACATATTTGCGAAGCAAATACATCATACACCGAAGGTGTACATCATATGCCGAAGGCATATATCATACGGCAAAGCCGTACATCATTGCAGAAAACCTGAAAGGATTTCTGCCTTGCCGTACATCATTGCAGAAAGCCTGAAAGGATTTCTGCTTTGGGCGTATTTCACTGCAGAAAGCCTGAAAGGATTTCTGCCTTAATCTTGATTTATTCATATTTATCATATAGAATGAAAAAGGAATATAATTTAGGAGAGATATTATGAGATACAGATCATTCGGCAAGACCGGTTGTCAGGTTTCTGCTCTTGGCTTCGGGGCTATGAGAATGCCTCAGACAGAAGTTGACGGTAAGAAGATCATTGACGAGGAAAAGGCAATAGCGCTTATAAGACAGGCCATTGACGGCGGTGTTAATTATGTTGATACTGCATATTTTTATCACGACGGAGAAAGCGAGTCACTTGTCGGCAAGGCACTTAAGGACGGATACAGGGAAAAGACATATGTTGCTACAAAGCTTCCTATGGGAAATGTGAAGTGTCCCGAGGATTTTGATACGCTTCTTGATACTCAGCTTAAAAGACTTGACATTGAATATATCGACTTTTATCTTTTCCACGCATTGAACCGTGACCATTGGCAGAAGGTAAAGGATTTCGGACTTTTAGAGAAGATGCACAAGGCAAAGGCAGAGGGAAAGGTAAGGCATATCGGCTTTTCCTTCCACGATGACCTTGAGGTATTCAATACTATCCTAAGCGAATACGAGGGCTGTGAATTCTGTCAGATACAGTTCAATTACCTTGATACGGACTATCAGGCAGGCATAGAGGGACTTAAGAAGGCAAATGAAATGGGCTTAGGTCTTGTTGTTATGGAGCCTCTTCTCGGGGGCGGACTTGTTGATCCCGATGAAAGCGTAAAAAAATGCCTTCCCGAAGGAAGATCCCCCGTTGAAGCCGCACTTTCCTATGTATGGGACTATCCCGAGGTATCCCTTCTTTTAAGCGGAATGGGAACACCCGAGCAGCTTACGGAAAACCTAAGTCTTGCTGACAGATATACGGAAAACAATCTTTCCGACAGCGAAAAGAAAGCTTTCAGAGAAGCAAAAAAGGCATACGACCGCTTAGGCCTCATCCCCTGCACAGGCTGTCTTTACTGCAAGGACTGCCCCAAGAAAATAGCGATCCCCGAGATCTTCTCCGCCTTTAATCTCTCCATTGACGGCGACAGAAGAAAAGTAAAGGAAGTAATGCCCGACATCGATGACAGAGTAAGAGAATGCATCGACTGCGGCGCCTGCGAAGAGAAATGCCCCCAGAACATAAAGATCCGCGAAATGTTCAGAAAGATCCGCGACCGATTCTGATAGCTAAATTCGCCTGACGGCGAGCTAAATTTTTTCTCCGAAAAAGCTTCTGACTCCTCAGCTCGTGCCGATCACGGCACGGCGTTCTGCAATTCTTAGTAAACCTACCCAAAGCCATCTGACTTCCATTCAGCACCGAAAAAACTTCTGACTCCTCAGCTCGTGCCAAAGGCACGGCGTTTGGGGAGTTTTCTTTTTATCTGAATCAACCTGACTTCCGAGAAATGTTCAGAATTTCTGCAAGCGCGCCCATTTTCCGCAGAAAAGGGGATGCGATTGCGGGAATTGTGGGCATTTATCGGAATCCGGCACCCCTCTTAAAGTCAGTTACAAGGGTAAAGTAACTAAACCAAGTCTGCAGTAACCAAGTGGCTGCACGGGAAATGGGGCAGAAATTATTCCATTTGTTGTTTTCGGCGGTGGCAAGCTGTACATTGGTACCGCGAACCGCCGAAAACAAAGCACAAGGGAACTCAGCTAAAGCAAAGAAAATTGCCTTCAGCAAAAATTCTGCTAAAGGCAACAACCTGTCAAATTCATTTTGTGCGTCAAAGGGGATGATTTGTGCGTCATTTCCCATCCCATTCGGTGCCGGTGACGGTGTCCATGTCTATGCCGGTGGTGTCGTGAGTCTTTTTGATAAGAAGAAGCAACGCAGCCGCAAAGCCCGGCACCAGCAGAGCGAAGCAGCAAGCCGCCATAGCGGTATTGCCGATAGTAAGAGTAAACGGCATACTGAGAGCAAAGGACAGCACGAAGCCTACGGCAGTTACAATAAACTGAGCAGACATAGCCGAGGATCTGAGATTTGTGGGGGAGGATTCACCTATCATCATTATGATGACATCATTGGTTGAATAATAGCTTCCTATAGCGGCACCGCAGAAAAATCCCGTGATATAGGGATCCCAATTGAGGTAAGCGCCCAGAGAGAAAAGCACATAGGATGCGACGCAATTAAAAGCGGTGGTGACGGCGGCAGCCTTTCTGCCCTTCCAGTCCGAGATAAAGCCCATAATTACCTGAGCAACGGCAAGACCTAAGGGATAAAGGAAGATAGCCTCGGTGTAGGTGGTAACGCCGACCGTTGCAACAGCCTCCTCGAGAGTGGCGGCAAGACCTGAATTCAGCATATTCTGAGCGTAGCCGTAATTTAATACGATGGGATAATTTATGCTTGCAATAAAGCCTAAGTTTGCAACGGATGAGACGATATAAAGCCACTTCAGCTGCTTGTGCTTCATTGCAAATTTAAGAGCGGGAATAAGACCGCCCTGCCTTGAGGCCTCATTCTGAGCCTTCTTTTCCGCTTCAAGCTCCTCAGGAGTCTTTCTTAAGTGATTAAGCCTTGATTCAATAAAAGCATCGGTCTCTCTTGCACAAAGAAGAGCAACAAAGCAGACGGCAATACCCACGAAGGCGGGAATGATATAGACATTTCTCCACTGAGACACATCAGCCATCAGCTTATCTCTTAACACGGGAACTATCATAACCGCAATATTTGCGAAGAATTTAATTGAAGAATATATCCTTGCACGGTGCTTCGGCGGTGAGGATTCCATAATATATACCACATGCATATCATGGGGAATAAAGAACTGCACGATGCAGGCACCTATGAAATACAAAGGAATATTATCAGACAGATATACTATCAGAAGAGCAAAGCTCATACCGAAGGTATTGATGATAAGGAAAAGCTTTCTGCCCCAGCGGTCAGCAAAGGGACGGTATAAAAGTCCTATCGCCTGGAAGGGAACGGCAAGTCCCGACAAAAGATCCAATAATGACGCTGAATTTTCGGTATTAAAGAGATCGTTTGCGATCTCCGTCTTCATAAGAGTGCCTATCTGAGAGGCTATCTCGTCGATGGCATAAATAAGAGCAATTATAAATATAAGATAGACGATATAATAATTCCTCTTAGGTCTCGCCTTCTCCTTCTCCCAGCGGGCGATCTCCCTTTCGCGTCTGAGATTTTGTTTTCTGATCTGCTCGGGAGTCAGCACCTTTTGTTTTTTCACTGAGCTCTCCTCCTGTCATTTTATATTTCTCTCAAAAAATACTTTTCCGTTATACCCTTGTATTGTTTTATCACTGTCGGCATTTATAAGCCTTCTCTGAGTCCATATGCAGTACAGGGGATTTTTTTCTATTGAAAGATAATGTCTTCCCAGCTTTTTTGCGGTGACGGCGGTGGTTCCCGAGCCGCCGAAGGGATCAAATACTGTGTCACCCTTATCAGAGGAAGCCAATATCAGCTTTGCTATGAGCTTTTCGGGCTTTTGTGTGGGATGTGCGGTGTTTTCCTTCATGGACCAGAAGGGAACGGTGATATCATCCCAGAAATTAGACGGGCAGGTCAGCCTGAAATTACCGTCCTCAGTCTCCTCCCAATCCTTCGGCTTTCCGTTCTCCTTATAGGGAGCAATAACACGCTTTTTAATTTTTACGGCATTGAGATTGAATTTATAATCCTCTCCCGCCGTGCAGAACCATATATCCTCCATGGAATTTTTCCAGTTCTTTCTTGCACCTCTGCCCTTTTCCCTCTGCCAGGTAATACGGTTTCTCACGGTAAAAAATTCAGGAAGAATCCTTCCGATAATAAGGCTCGTCTGCCAGTCACAGCAGACATAAATGCTTCCGTCGGGCTTTAATATGCGCTTTACCTCAGTAAGCCACCTGCGTGTAAATTCCTCATATTCCGCTTCCTTTTTCTTATTGAATACCTCACCGCCGTAATCCTTTCTGAGATTATAAGGCGGATCGGCTATTATAAGATCGGCAAAGCCCTCGGGAATGTATTTTGCCGTCTTGAAAAGATCCCCGTTGAAGCAGCGATCAAGCATATCGCAATCCTTTGAAAAGGTGCACGCCTCAAGAAGCTCCTTGCCCTCTTCAAGGGAAATATTTATGGTTTTGTTTCTTGAAGAATTCATATATCTTTCCTCTTAATGTTTCTTACCTGATTTTATCACAGTTTTCTTAAATAGTAAAGAAAAATTAAACTCTTGAAATAATACCGTATCCGTGGTAAAATCTATGTGTTGATTTTGATGAAAGGACATTTACCGTGGCAAAGCTGACTAACTGCGAAATATGTATGAATTACGAATACGATGAAGAGTATGATTGCTACAGATGTTCCGTTGATCTCGATATGGATGAGGCGGAGCAGTTTATGACCTATTCATTCAGAAGCTGTCCCTACTTCAGACCGGGGGACGAATACACTATAGTCAGAAAACAGAACTGAGGGATAAATATGAATACCGATATTGTAATTGTAGGTGCAGGACCTTCGGGTATCTTTACCGCACTTGAGCTTATAAGAATGGGCAGTAAGAAGAAAATTGTAATTGTCGAAAAGGGCAAGGCTATCGAAAACCGCCACTGTCCCAAGACAAAGACAAAGCAGTGTGTAAACTGCAAGCCTAACTGCCATATCACTACGGGATTTTCGGGTGCAGGTGCATTCTCTGACGGAAAGCTCTCCTTAAGCTATGAGGTCGGCGGAGACCTTCCCTCGCTTATAGGTGAGATGAACGCTCAGGAGCTTATTAATTATACAGATTCTATCTACCTTGAATTCGGTGCGGATTCCCACATCGAGGGAATTAACGCATCCGATGAGGTCAAGGAAATAAGAAAAAGAGCCATTCAGGCAGGTCTTAAGCTGGTGGATTGCCCCATAAGACACTTAGGCACAGAAAAGGCTCAGGATCTCTATTATGCAATTGAACAGTATCTTCTCAATAACGGCGTTGAGATATTCTTTGATACCGAATGCGAAAGCCTTATTCTCGATAATGAAAACGGTGTATGCAAGGGTGTCATCACCTCAGGCAAGGGCGAAAGTCAGGAGATCTTCGCAGAGCATACCGTAATTGCTACAGGCAGAAGAGGCGCAGACTGGCTTGAAAAGCTCTGTGCTCAGTATAATATCGCTCATCAGCCCGGCACTGTTGACATCGGTGTCAGAGTCGAGGTCAGAAACGAGGTCATGGAGACCGTCAACAAGGCTTTATATGAATCAAAGCTTATCGGTTACCCCAGGCCCTTCAAGAATAAGGTGCGTACCTTCTGTCAGAATCCCGGCGGCTTCGTAAGTCAGGAGAATTACGACAACAATTTAGCTGTCGTTAACGGTCACTCCTATAAGGAGCTTAAATCCGATAACACAAACCTTGCAATTCTCTGCTCTCACAACTTCTCAACACCCTTCAATCAGCCTATCGAATACGCTCAGAAGGTGGGCGAGCTTACCAATATGCTTGCAAACGGACATATCCTTGTTCAGCGCTTCGGTGATATCCTTGACGGTAAGCGCACCTGGGCCAAGGAGCTTATGCAGGCAAACCTGAAGCCCTCTCTCCCCGATGCCGTTGCAGGCGATATCACTGCCGCAATGCCCTACAGAGCTATGACTAACATAATCAATTTCATTCAGGCTATGGATCATGTGGTGCCCGGCTTTGCTTCATATGAGACTCTTTTGTATTCTCCTGAATTGAAGTTCTATTCAAACAGAATTAAAATGGATGAGGATCTTAATACTAATGTCAAGGGACTTCACTGTCTCGGAGACTCCTCAGGCTGGACCCGCGGTCTGATGATGGCATCAACAATGGGCGTCCTCATGGCACGGAAAATTGGCGCATAAATCACTTGCTTTGCCGCACAAAAAATATTTGACAGATTGTTGCCTTTTGCAAAATTTTTGCAGGAGGCAATTTTTCTGCCAATATCCGAGTCACCTGTGCTTTGTTTTCGGCTCTTCGCAGTACCAATGTACGGCTTGCCAGAGCCGAAAACAACAAATCAAGCAATTTCTGTCCAATTTTCCCCAGCTCTTCTGCAGACTTAGTTTAGTTAGTTTACCCTTGTAACTGACCTTAAGAGGGGTGCCGGATTCCGATAAATGCCCACAATTCCCGCAATTGCATCCCCTTTTCTGCGGAAAATGGGCGCACTTGCAGAAATTCTGAACATTTCTCGGAAGTCAGGCTGATTCAGATAAA
>JAFSGH010000054.1 GCA_017440965.1 Clostridia bacterium
AGAGCCTCTTGTCGCACTCCGCAGAGTGCGAAATCTCTTATGCTTCCAATAGCGCAGGAGGGGAGAAAAACAGTCCGGTGGACTGTTTTTCGTTGGGAACCCTCGCCGGGCGGACCAAGTGCGAAGCACAAAATGATTAAATTGAGTAATATGATTCCCCAACTTTCCGTGAAGAGGGAAAATTTTCCGACATATCAAACAAACAGACGGCATAGCTGCCGCCTGCCGTCCTTTAAGCCTTTGTATAGATCAGTCCGTATTCTCCGCCGTCGGTGATGTCGATACTGTCAGCACCGGTAACGGCAGTCTCTCCGCCAACCGTAAGAGACCAGTAAGCACCGTCCGTCTCATATACAGCGGAAATACCGTTTACTTTTTTTATATAAAGTCCGTAAGGGCCCTCTTCGCCCTCAACCAGACCGCACTTTATAAGTGCATCTCCAAGCACCTTCTCGTCAGTCTTAACGGTGATCACAACTGTTTTTTCGGGTGCTTCAACAGTCACCTTTATCTGAGTCCGGCCATCACCGATAACAGTATCCTCTGTATAAAGAGTGCCTTCTGAAGCGGCTTCCTGCGATACGCTCTCCTCGGTGGTGTTCTGCACGGAAGTATCGGGACTTTCCGATATATTATTTTTGCAGGAAGCAAAAGCCGGTATCATAATAAGACAAATCGTCAGGGATAATAATTTTTTCATGTTTAACACCTTTCTTTATTTACAGTTTTCTCTCTGCCACTCAGTAGGCTCATAATCCTTCTGAGAGCAGCAGGGATATGAGGGCTCTCTGCCGTCAGAATACCAGAAGGGGGATAATGTATCGCTTCTGTATGCATCCCTGTCCTCTTTTTTCCTGAAATCGGGAACATCAAAGGGGCGGCTTCCCTCCATGATGCTTCTGTGGGAAAGAATTGCAACGCTTGACATTGCAGTTGCAAAATACACATCAAACTGATGGGGCTTATTATTTCTGATGCAATCAAAGAAATCCTTTATAACAAGGAAATCTCCGCCGCCGTGGCCTGCATTTTTTATCTGCTCGCTGTCCTCGTCGGAAAGCTCGGGCTCATAGAAATTTACTTCCTCTTTTCCTTCGGGGATCTGCCAGGAATTATATCTCAGCATTACCTTGTCTGTGCCTCTGACATTTTCTATCTGTCCCTTTTCACAGCAAAGGCGATAGGAATTTCCGTGAGCGCCGAATGCCGCACAGCCGGTTACCTTGAAAACAGAGCCGTCATCATTGAGAATTGATATTATTGATGCCACATCTGCAACGTGCGACAAAGTGGGACAGTCCTCGGGAAGGGGTGCATATACGGGCATTGCCGTGACTCTTTTCGGGAAAGAGCCGGTCGCAGCCATGATCGGAGCAAGCGAATGAGTTATATAATATGTACGGGGGAGATAATTTCTCCAGTGCTTTTCATAAGGTCTTACAGACAGCACTTCCTTTGTATTATACCAGTCCATAGGATGATTGTATTCACCCTCAGCGTAGTATATCCTTCCAAGCGTTCCCCCGCGGTACACTTTTTTCATTTCGCGGTTGAATATCATATAAGGATAGTTTTCCGCAAGCATATATATAGCACTGCTCTTCTCTGCCGCCTCGCACAGCCTTACGCCCTCGCTCATAGTGGCATTTGAAACGCATTCACTTAACACATGGACATTCTTTTCAAGACATCTTATTGCATATTCCGCATGCTCGGGATAAAAATTTGCAAGAATGACCGCATCCATAGGATGCTCGATAAAGCTGTCAAAATCCGTATAGACCGAAGCTCCCTCAATTGCGGGAAGCACCGATCTTGTATGCTCTTCATCCTTTTCACAAACAGCGACTATCTCACCGCCGTTGTATTTTATCTCATCTATAAAATTGGAGCCTCTTCTGAGTCCGAAAATACCTACTCTTATTTTTTCCATTTATATCACCTTAGGGTGGCAAGTATAATCCAAACCCGTTTTTTGCGGGGCGGATTTCCGCCATCTCTTCGTTAAAATATTCGTAAATCCGAAAGGATTTACTGCGTTTTGTGCCTTGATATGACAAAAATCCGCTGCGCAAAAAATCTGCGACCTGAAAGTGCGAATTTTTGATGGATTTTTTGGATGTTGAGGGCGAAGACAGGCTGTCGCCTTTCAAGCCCGAAACGCCGGAAAGCCGCAAAAATTCACGCTTTCGGGCGGGTTCGGATTACACTTGTCACCCTATACAAACATTAATATCAGAAGTGCGGCAAAGGAGATGCCGACACCGAGAATTTCTCTTTTTGAAGGCTTATTAGCCGTAAAGCAGCAGATTATTGTAGATATTATCATAACACCGCCCGTGACAAAGGGATACTGTGCCGAGGCGGGAAGGTGTGCGAGAGCAATAAGAAGCAGATAATTTCCGCCTCTGCAAAGCACTCCGTAGCCGCCCATACTGAGAATTGCTTTTTTTGTAAGCTTTTTTCCGTCCCCCTTGACAAAAGGAAGGAAAACAAGACATATAACTAAAGCAATAAGAGCGATAAGCATGGAATAGCCTGCCTCTGAGGTCTTTTCATAGGGAGCATTCTGAAATATCGTGGAAAGCACACCCGAAAGACCGTTCAGCATAAACACTCCCATATAATAAATATATCCGGAGGTCTTTTTGTCCTTTTTTACCGACAGAAGAAGCGCCAGAAGGATCAGCACATAGCATATTCCCTTACCGACAGTCAGCGGCTCATCATAGAAAATAATTCCCGTCACAGCAGGCAGTATCATACCGCCAAGCATTGCAAACATTGAATACAGGGAAAGATTTATCCTTCCGAGAGACTTAAGGCTAAAATATGTATAGCCTATAGAGTCAAGGGCCGCAAGAAATGCCATCAGCATTGAAAAATGCGTGTATTCAAATCTGAAGCCGTTAATAATAAGAAGCCCTAAAAAGCCGACAAGCGAAGAGCCTGCGGAAAACACAAACATGGCACGGATGCCGTTTCCGTATTCCTTTTCAAAAATTCCGTTGAATAAAAACTGAAAGCTGAACATTGTTACAGCCGCAGTGAGAAATGCATAATAAATCATATATAAACCTTTATCTTATTTACTGAGCAACCAATCTATAAGCTCTGCGTCATATGTATAATCCCAGGCATTATGGCCAACACCCGGAAGTCTTGTATACCTGAAATCCTTTTTTGCCTCTGTAAGCTTTTCTGCCATTTCATCGGAGAAAAACACATTTACGACACCGTCGCTGTCGCCGTGGAACATCCATACGGGCATTGTAACTCTCTCGGCATTCCAGGGCATACCGCCGCCGCAGACGGGAGCGATCGCTCTGAAAAGTGAGGGCTTTGCCATTGCGGTAAGCCAGGTGCCGTAGCCGCCCATGCTTATACCCGTAAGATATACTCTGCTTTTATCGACCTTATAAAGCTCGATCTTCTCCTCGATAAACCGAAGTATCGACTCGACTCTTGCGGTCCAGAAGCTATCCTCGGGACACTGAGGCATTATAACGATGCACTCTCTGTCATTTTCCTTAAGAAATTCACTGAAGCCGTGAACATCCACAAGGTGAAGCTCGTCCCTTCCGTTTCCTCTCTCCCCCGCTCCGTGAAGCTGAAAGATGACGGGAAGTCCCTCTCTCATTTTCTCGGGGGAATACTCAACATATGAAAAGATCTCGTTTTCCGTATATTCTTTTCTGATCATTCAGATCTCCCTTTCTATAAGCTCTTCTATACCGACACATATTCTGTCGGCAAGAGCCTTTATCCTGTCAACGCCGTTTTCCATGGCATAGGAATAAAATTCCTTTATCATCGCCTCGTCATTCACATTATCACCGACTGCGATAACATCCTCTTTTTTACCGCCCGTAAGAGACAAAAGCTTATATATTCCCTGAGCCTTGTCCATCCCGGAGGGCACTATATCGATACAGGTGCCGTTCTGCAGAGGATTGAGAAATTCGCCGAAGTGTTCTCTTATTCTGTCCGTCACCTGCGCCGCTTCTTCAGGTGAGATACAGCCTGTACTTATCTGATTGAAGGAGGAAAGCTTAATATCCTTATCGTAATCCGTCCCCTCTTCTTCGGGACAGCCGGGCCTTCTTATTCTTAAAAACCTGTCGCCGCAGAAAAGAGCAAAGGAGCAGTCAAGAGAAAATATAAACTCGACAAGCTCATTGCCTATTTCCGCTTCGCATCTTGCCTCGCTTACAACATTGAAATCCTTATCGGTAATAACGGCACCGTTGCAGGCAAGGAAGAAATCAACGGGGATATTCTTTTCCTTAAGCTCAAAGAAAAAATCCTTCTGCCTTCCGCTGACAACGCAGAAAAGATTGCCCTTTTCCTGCCATTTTCTTATTGCCTTAAGCTTTTCTTCGGTTATGCCGCCGTGATTGAGCGTACCGTCAAAGTCACTGCAAATGATCTTCATATCAGAGCGCCTCAAACATATCCTTAAGTCTTTTTGCGGAAGAATAAAGATCCCTAATTCCCTTTTCCATCTCATCGGGGGAGAACTTCTTGAGATAGCTGTCTGCCTCAAGAGTAAAATATCCCTGATAATCTATATCCTTAAGGGCCCTTACAATAGGCTCAAAATCTATATTCATTGAAAAAGGTATCTGATGGGAATCGTGCCACATATCGTTATCGTGGATATGAAGAGCCTGAAGTGATGAGCCGAGAGTATGTATCATCCTGACAGCCGTGGTATCAAGTCCCTTCATCTCGGCGTGGCCTATATCAAGGCAGGCAACAAGGAAGGGATCGTTTACGGCATCAATATGTGCTCTGAAATCATCGTGATGCGAGCAGGCGGCAGTACAAGCCTGATCCTTTTCCTTATCCCAGCACCACATATTCTCCGTTGCTATCTTTACTCCGTGCTCCTTTGCAAAAGGCAGAAGCTCAAAATACATTTCGGCATTTTTTTCCGCACTGCTGTAATTGTCGGGATGAATAACACATATCTCTCCCCCTGCCTCAGCCGTGCATTCAATAGCTCTCTTGAAATGATCTCTTATAGGCTTGCATCTTGCGGGAAACGGTGCGTGAGACTGATTGCACACGATTCCGTTATCAAAACCTATCTGTTTAAGCCTTCTTGCAAAGGCAAGATAATTACTGCCTGCAAGAGGATGGGAATTTGCTCTGAGCTCACCCTTATCCCAATCGTAATCACACATTGCAAACATAGAAAAATCCCATGCGTCAAAGCCTGCCTTTGCAACAAGCTCAACAGCCTTTTCCTCGCCTAAGTGCTTTGATGCCACTTCTATCTGAGTAGATATCTTCATATCAACACCGCCTTTTTTTATAAATATAATCTTATATATTTTTTTTGTCAAGTAAGTATTATTTCAAAAGCTCAAACGCCGCAAAGCCGAAGGCAGGAATATCATTGAGCAGCAGCTTATTCCCGCACAGTCTTCCGTCTGTATTGATAAAATTCACACATCTGTAGCTGTCACGGATATAAAGCTGCGGGGAAATGATCTCATCCGCAAACAGATTCCATAAGCCAACGCTTAGTCCGTCTTTTCCTTCCTTTACCATAATATATAAAGCAGGATGGCCGGAAACCGACACGGGCAGTGCCCTTCCCGACAACCATAAAATATTTTCTGTGTACTGTCTGTTTCTTTCATAATGCTTCAGAATATAAGTGTTGTTTATGTCGGTATAACAGTTCAACACAAAAAATCTCTGTCCGAGAGAATTCTCATAGCGGAAGCTTACGGGTATTTTCCTGCCGTTAACCTCGGTAAAGCTCAGCACCTCAGCATTTTTATCAAGAGATATATCACACAGCTTCAGACCGTATGTGCCTATACGGTCTCTTCTTCCCGTAAACTCTTCATAGGCTCCTGCAGATATTTTTTCTCCGTAAAAGCTGACGCCCGTATCAACCCCTCTTGAAGAAAGTATCTCTGAAGCGGAAATATCAAGAATAAGCCCGTCTGAAAGCACATTCAGAGGAAGATGTCTTGCATTCTCCCCGAAAGCTGCACCCGTTATGCCCGTTCCCTCATACACGGTGGGAATACTGTTATACGAAAGAGTCCTGGCGGCAAGAGAGAAAAACATATTCTCTATATTTATCTTTTCTCTGAATTGTGCAGCTCTGAGCTTTTCAGGATATTCATACACCCTGACACCCACACACTCCTTGCCGCTGAAGTATTTTTCAACCTCCTCATAAATACCGCGGTTTTTCATATGCCTTATGGCATAACCCTGCTCATAACAGGGTGAAGAATTATAATCAAGTCCGTATTTGAGTATTCCGTCAGTACAGCCTGCAGCTCTCAAGGCAATATCAAAGCACTCAAGATAAGACGAAGGACAGCTTGTACGGGGTCTCGGATATACATCGCCTTCAGAAAATATCTCAATATCCGCCTTTTTCATCCAGGCACATTCCATTCTTGAAAGCTCAATAACATCCTGCAGGCTATTACCCCAACCGCCTGCGGCAGCCCAATAGGGCGCACCGATAAGACGGACAAAGGGCTTTGTTTTGCCGGCAAATATAACGGCAAGCTCCTGAGCCTGCACTCCGTCAAGATCCCATGAAGACATACAGGAGCAGGCACCCATCCTTATATCGGGATTCACACTGTCCAGCGCCTCACGCATTCGGTGTGCAAACCGTCTGAAAAATTCACCGTTTGCCTTTATATATGCATCGCGGTATTTATTTCTTCCGCCCGAATAAACCTTTTCACGGATAAATTCTCTTGTAACCTCTTCGCCGACAATATCAGAAATCAGCTTCATATGTCCGTCACAGACACAAGCAGGCTCATCTCCGAGAAAACCGTATCTCAGGTCATCATCATACATAATAATATCAACACCTGCCCTTGCCATATCACAAACAAAGGACGCTGCGAATTCAAGAAACTCCCCGTCGGAAGGACACATATTTTCAGGATAATCCTTTCCCGACAGACTTTTCATACATCTGTAAGGGCTGTCCGAAAACATAAATGCCCATATCCATACACCTACTTCATAGCCCTTTTCCTTAAAGAAACGGCAGTTTTTTTCAAGAGTAGAAAAAAGCTCTACCCTGCTCTTCTCCTCGGCAACATATCTGTCAATGGCAAGAAATACCCTTCCGGCATCAAGCTTGCGGAGCTCTTCATATACCATTTCGGGAGAAAACCGTGTAACATTCTTATTCGTAATCGGCACAGCAACAGTATACATTCTATCCCCTCCGGAGCAAATTATATTTTTAATATATCAAAATCAAGATCCGTTTTCAACAGTCTGATATATATAATCGGCAATTGTATATTTCATTTTCTTCTTTGTCGGAAGAACATACAAAATAATAAAATTTTTTCAAAAAACTATTGACAGCAATAAAAATTTATGTTATATTCTCTCTTGCGTTCTGCACAGAAAGCATACGCTGGTGTAGCTCAGTTGGTAGAGCAGCTGATTTGTAATCAGCAGGTCGGGGGTTCGAGTCCGTCCACCAGCTCCATTTTATTTTAATAGGGGAGAATTCCCGAGCGGCCAAAGGGGGCAGACTGTAAATCTGTTGTCAACGACTTCGGTGGTTCGAATCCACCTTCTCCCACCAAAAAAGACGATTCTTAGGAATCGTCTTTTTTTATCCAAGCCGCAGGCTTGGTATATCATCACGCGTCAGCGTGTATATCATCAGCGAAGCTGCATATCATCACCGAAGGTGCATTTTACGCGGCTTGATGATATACAAGACTTCGTCTTGATTATATGCAATTCCCCCGGGAATTGATGATATACACAGCTTCGCCGTGATAAAAGCAAACACCTTAATATCGTCAAACCATTGAAAATCTTATGGTTTTCAATGCAGACTGCTGACAAAGTCCATTCCAAATAGGAGTGGGCTTTTTTTCTGTACAAAAGCCAAGAAAAATGGTATAATAGAAGCAGAAAAAGGGTGATAAAAATGTTTAATGAAACAAGAAGTCAGCAATTAAAATACGAAT
>JAFSGH010000055.1 GCA_017440965.1 Clostridia bacterium
ATTCGTATTTTAATTGCTGACTTCTTGTTTCATTAAACATTTTTATCACCCTTTTTCTGCTTCTATTATACCATTTTTCTTGGCTTTTGTACAGAAAAAAAGCCCACTCCTATTTGGAATGGACTTTGTCAGCAGTCTGCAGCTCCCGAAAAATCGGGAGCTGAATTTTTTGTGTGATAGTTGTTGCAGCTGAGCTTCTGTAAGAGATTAATGACTAATTTTTATCAGGGGGAAGTGCGAAGCATACATCGGAAATAATTCCGGGTGCCCCCTGATAAGTTCCGGTTGTGATTGAAATCCAACAGGTGTCTTTGGTTTTTGATGCAAGAACAGGGAACCAGCCGTAGTACTCTCCGTCAGCCGTAACAGAGGAATTATCCGTAATATTGAATCTCGGGTCAATAAACTGGTGTTGTCCGTCACTGCTGACAGCACTTGCTCCGATAGCAGTCGGCAAGCGGTCTTTAACCGTACTTTCTTCGTTATACTTAATGTGAACACGTGCAAGATAAAGGTCAAAGCTTTCAAGTGCCTCTTTTTCTTCTTCATAATTTGAGGCTATTTTCTTAATCATTTCTTCAGCCTCTTTGCCTGTCAGAATACGTGTTATACTTGCATTATAATCATAAACTACATCCTTTTGGTTGATGTCGCCGTGTTTGATTCTTGCGCTGTCGCCGATATTATAAGGATTTTTAAAGCTTCCGAGAGGGGATGGAATGGCTTCATAATTACCCTTGTATTCAAGCTTATAAACATAGCGGAGGTTTTCAGGCTCGCCGTTTTTGAAATCGGCGAAAATCATATACAAGGTTCCGTCTTTCTGTGAGAGCAGCATATAAGGATAACCGTATATATCATCAACAGTTTTATGAAACCAGGCTTCTTTATTATTTTTTATGAGATTCTTGAGATCGTCGTTTTGGGACCATTCAGGCATACCGTCGAGAAGACTTGAAATATTTTCTTTGTTGAGCTTCACTTCTTCATAAAGTGCACCCGTAGAAAGTACCTCACCCGTGAAATGGTAAATATGCATACCGCCCGTGGTTTTTATTTCAATCCGGTTATTTTCAAGGTGCGGAATATGAATTAACGATACGTTAAAAGCTGTTTCCTTGGAAAGCTTGTATGAGCCGTTTAGAATATTACTTTTATCTATTCTGTTGAGCTTAAACACACTCATTATTCTGCCGTCGGAAAAGAACTGCACAAGATAAACATTGCCGTTGCTCTTTTGCAGGAATATATAATTTGAAAGCTCATAAGCGTTTTTGATGTTGCCGATTCTCAGCTTTTTATCCTGATTTTTCATAGCCGCTTTAAGCTCCTCGGCTGTGTAGTCAGATTCTTTAAGAACACCGAGCTCCTCTGTCGTGCCGTCACCGAAGGTTTTGTAAACCTTGCCGTCAGAGGTAATATCAAAAACAAGCTCGTTGCTTTTTGTTTCCTTGTCTGCGCTCACCACATAACTATATAAGCACTTGCCCGTTTCATATCTGCTGTTATAAACAGAAGAATTTAAGGGATTTGTAAGAAAGCAGACTGCTACGGCAATGCTTACGATAATAGCAATAACAATTATCCAGAATGCGGGCTTTTTGTAATTTAATACGGATTTTACTCTGTTTTTAACGCCGACCTCACCGAATGCAAGGGGACAGGCGGCAATCATTTTTCTGTTTACGCTGCAGGTAAGAAGTGCCTCGGAATAGTCTGCACGCTGTTCATTGTTAAGCTCTTTTACAACCTTTTCATCGCAGGCAAGCTCAATATCACGGCAGAGAAGAATATAACCCACCCACACTAAGGGATTGAACCAATGAAGTGTGAGAATAAGGAATCCCAACGGCTTCCAAAGGTAGTCTTTACGGCTGATATGCGCCTGCTCGTGAGAAATTACGTGGTTCATATCCTGAGTGCTTATATTGAAGGGTAAATATATTTTCGGCTTTATTAAACCAAGAACAAAGGGAGAAACAACATTTTCACTCTGATATATATTATCACGGAGTTTTACTGCCGTACCTACTTTTCTTTTTAACCGCAAATAGCTTATAAGTGTATAAATCAGAAGAACTGCAATACCGAAAAGCCATACGGCGGTCATAGTGGTCATACGTAATTGTACGCGATCGACAGCCTGTCCTAAATCGACGGATATGCTCTCAGAAAAAATGGGATTTGAAATCACATCCAGAACGGCAGGCTGTTGCAGTTGAGTACCCTCATAGCCTAAAACCTCCTGAGGCAGAGTCTGCGGACTCGGAATGAGGCTGAATATGCTTTCGAGGGAGAAGGGCAGAATAAGCCGTAAGCCAGCAATTCCCCAAAGAACACAGTTTATCCATTTAGGTGCCTTTTTCAGAACAAATCTTAACAGAATAACCACTAAAACAATCCAACAGGAGGATATGCTCATATTTAAAATTTTCAGAAATACGGTATCCATTACGATTCTCCTTTCCTGAAACGGTCAATCATCCTCTGTACCTCGTCGATTTCCTTTTCTGAGATTTTCTGATGCTTTGTAAAGGCTGCAATAAATGCAGGAAGAGAGCCTTCAAAGGTTTTCTCAACCATTTCGTTTATTTCTGATGCCTGAACTTCATCCTTTGAAACTAAAGATGAAACAATGGTGTTTTCGTTTTTTAGCACTCCTCTTTCAGACAATCGCTTGATAACGGTGTATGTGGTGGTAGGCTTCCAGCCTAACTGCTCCTTGCAGAGATTTACAAGCTCGCTGCTTTTTACGGGCTCGTGTTCCCACAGTATCAGACAGAAGCGGTATTCACTTTCAAAGACCTTCGGTGTATCCATAACAAAAACTCCTTTCTCTAATCTGTTAGAGTGATTTTATTCTAACGCATTAGAGTGAATTTGTCAATAGCTTTTGTCAAAAAAAACAGCTCCCTTACAAAAGGGAGCTGAAATTTATTTATTCTGCAATTATTTTCTTGCGGATTCAATGCATTCCTCTGCAAATCTTTCAGCGATAACGCCTTCAGGCTCGCCTGTCTTCTGGGATTCTGTGAGGATGTGCTCAACAGTGTTATAGATGTTGTTGACCTTCTTGAGAACCTCTTCCTCGTTGTAGTTGCCTGCTGCTTCGCCTGCTGCGTTGATAACGCCGCCTGCGTTGATGATAAAGTCAGGAGCATAGAGAATGCCTCTTGCCTTAAGAGCTTCGCCTGAAGCAAGGTCAAGAATAACATTGTTTGCTGCACCTGCGATTGCCTTGCAGTTGAAGTTAGGAATAGTTGAGGGATTAACGATTGCACCGAGAGCACAGGGAGCGAAGATGTCGCATTCCTGAGTGAGAATCTCGTCAGCGGAAACGATGGTTGCACCGTACTTTTCAGCACAGATTTCAAGATTTGCCTTGTTCTTTCTGTTTGCAACATAAAGCTTTGCGCCTTCAGAAGCCAGGTGCTTACAAAGATCAAGACCAACCTTACCTACGCCCTGAACGGCAATTGTTCTGCCTTCAAGGTTATCTGAGCCGAATGCTACCTTTGCAGTAGCCTTGATGCCCTGATATACACCGATAGCGGTGAAGGGTGAAGGGTCGCCTGAGATATGGGGAAGACCGCAGATGTGCTTTGTCTTTCTGGCTATAATAAGAGCGTCGTCACAGTCTGTGTTAACGTCCTCAGCTGTGATGTAGCAGCCGTTAAGAGCATTCATAGCCTCACCGAATGCTTCAAACATAGCCTCTGTCTTCTGTGAGGGATCTGCAATGATAACGGACTTGCCGCCGCCGAAATCAAGACCTGCAGCAGCGTTCTTATGGGACATACCGCGGGAAAGACGGAGAACATCGAAAAGTGCTTCATCCTCAGAAGCGTAGGGGAGAAGACGGCAGCCGCCGATTGCGGGACCTCTTACTGTGCTGTGAACAGCGATAATAGCCTTAAGACCTGCCTTTTCGTTGTTTACGAAAAGTATTTTTTCGTGACCGTACTTGGTGATTTCCTGCATTACATTCATTTTAATTCATTCCTTATAAATGGATTTTGAAATATCTTGTATATCTCAATTTAACTAATACTATACTGCAAAAAATTTCTCTTGTAAATATTTTTTTTGTGAATTATTAATGTATTTTTTTAATTAAAGAAATTCAATGAATTTATTTAATCAATTTTGCACAAAAAAATACCGCCACAGAGCATTGGTTTTATTCTCTGTGACAGTAGCGTATTATGAATGTGAAGCAACATTAACCGTAAATAAACAGCTTGCAGTATTTTTTTGTTTGACGGACTTCCTATTTTACTTTTTCAGCAGTCGGTTAATATTCATCAGAGTAAGCTCAAGGTCTTCTTCATTAAGCTTTGATATTGCTTCAATTACGTTTTCCTTAAGCTTCGGGTTGCTTGTAACGCTGTCAAAAAATTCCATAGGTGTTAATCCGAAATATTCGCATATGGCAAAAAACTCGGTCATTGAGGGAAGAGTTTTTCCTGAGGAGATATTATTGATATACCCTCTGCTGTGTCCCAGATCATAGCTCATTTTATATTCCGAAACTCCCTTTTGAATTCTGAGAGAGGTAATCCTGTCACGGACAAATTCAGAAAACATATTCTCAACACCTTTTTTTCTTTTAGGATAGAATACAAATATTAAAAAACCGTCTACATAAAAATGTTATAAATCTTGACACGCACTTTTTGAGATGTTATTATACTTTTTGAAAATGTTATTCGGTATATTTTTTGACATTTTTGAAACAATTATATAATTTCAGGAGTTGTTGAAATGAAAAACAAGATATTGAAAGTCAATTGCATTGTCGTTATAGCGGCACTATTGTGCTCTATGCTGTTTGTTCCGGCAGGTGCTGCAGAAATATCAGAAAGCGGTACTTGCGGTGAAAATCTTACCTGGACATTAGACGAAGAAGGTACCCTTACAATTTCAGGCACAGGACCGATGGCAGACTATAATCGGTATAAAGATATTTATGCACCTTGGTACAGTATCCGCACCTCAATCAAGAAGGTTGTGGTTGAATCAGGCGTGACCTCGATTGGCGTGTGTGCATTCTTTTATTGTAATGCCATTGTAAGCATAGACCTTTCCGAAAGCATAACCTCAATTGGCGCTCAGGCATTCTGTGAGTGCGTATCCCTCATAAGCATAAACCTTCCCAGCGGCATAACCTCAATTGCAAATAGAGCTTTCTATGGATGCGAAGCTCTTACAAGCATAGACCTTCCCGAAAGCGTAACCTCGATTGATGACTATGCTTTCCGATTTTGTACCTCTCTTACAAGTATAGACCTTCCTGATAGTGTAACCTCGATTGGTTATAGTGCATTCTCTCTATGCGAATCCCTTACAAGTATAGACATTCCTGAAGGTGTAATCTCGATTGGAGATAGTGCATTTGCTATTTGTGCATCTCTTACAGCAATCAATGTAGAAGAAGGAAACAATAATTATTTATCCGAAGACGGCATTTTATTCAATAAAGATAAGACAACTCTTTTATGTTATCCGGCAGGAAAGACAGAGGCGTCTTATATTGTTCCTGCTTATATAACCTCGATTGGTAAACGTGCTTTCTATGGATGCGAATCTCTTAGAAGCATAGACCTTCCTGAAGGTGTAACCTCAATTGGTGCTTCTGCGTTTGATTATTGTAAATCCCTTACATACATAGACCTTCCTGAAGGCGTAACCTCAATTGATGCTTCTGTATTTGATTATTGTACATCTCTTACAGACATAGTTCTTCCCGAAAGTGTAACCTCAATCGGCAGTTCTGCATTTTATTATTGTGAACACCTTACAAGCATATCCATCCCCGTAAGTGTAACTTCAATAGGCCATTCTGCATTTTATGGATGTTCAGCACTTTCTGATGTGTATTACGGTGGTACTGAGGAGCAATGGAATGAGATTTCTAATAATGGTAATAACAATCCTCTTCTTAACGCTACAATTCACTTTAACAATTATCATAAGCACAGCTATGTTTCAGAAATCATAACCCCTGCAACACATCTTACAGAAGGACTTATGACAAATACCTGCGGATGCGGTTACAGTTATACGAAAACAATCGCAAAGACGGCAGATCATAAATACAACGCTATAGTAACAGCTCCTACTTGTACAGAACAAGGCTTCACAACATATACCTGTGAATGCGGTGACACATATGTCGGTGATTATAAAGATGCGATCGGACACAGTTATTCGGATGGAATCTGTACCGAATGTGGCGGTATTGAAGACGGATATGTTGCAATTTATTCCAAAGAAGACCTTAATAATGTCAGAAACGATCTGAACGGTAAATACATTCTGATGGATGATATCGTATTTTCTGATGCTGATTTTGAAGAGGGCGGAATATTATACGGTGAGCCCTGGGGGGATTATGGAAACGGATGGCTTCCTTTCGGTCTTGTCTTTAGTGGCACCACAACTGCAAAATATTTCCCTTTTACGGGCGTTTTTAACGGCAATGGTCACAGTATCGTTAATCTGAAAATGAACAGAGAGACGACTGATATACTTAGCCTTGATGATAGTATATCTACAACAGAAGGACATATCGGATATTACCCTGTCGACTCATTCGGATTGTTCGCATATAATGAGGGCACTATTAAAAATCTGACTCTTACTGTTGATTTTAACATAATTATAGATAATGAGATAGTTGTCGGCGGTATTTGCGGAACAAATCAGGGACTTGTTTCTGATTGCAGAACAGAGGGCTCTGTTTATATAGAAAACAAAACTGATCATATGGACTGTTATTTTGGCGGTATCGCAGGCAGACTCAGAGCAGGTACAATTACCCGTTGCTCAAATGATATTGATTTCAGCGGCAAGAATGAGGCAAGCTTTCCTTATATGAATTGCGGCGGTATAGCAGGAGCGCAGGCGGGTACGGCAAATGTTATTTCTTATTGTTATAATACGGGTGATATCGCTGTTTCAACACCCGGTAATTCCTTCTTTGGCGGTATTGTAGCGAGAACATTTAATACTGACATTTCAATATTGAATTGTTATAATGCCGGAAATATCGGTTACGATGATTTTAAGGGAATTGCTTCAGGAATTTGTGCAGAATTCTATGAAGAAATGGACAGTACAGCTATCAGAAATTGTTACAATGTGGGTAATATCAAGGCAGAAATAAAAACAACAGGTATATTATACTGTATGGATAATGTGGAGTATGATGATACATGCTATTATCTGAATGTGAGTGCAGATTACGGCTGCTGTGATTATGATGATGATAATTATCAGATTGATAAAAACAGCCTGTTCTCATCTCAGATGAAAAACGAAGATGCGTTTGACGGTTTTGATTTCGAAAATGTATGGATAGTTGATGCAAATGCTGATTATCCTTATCCCCAGCTCAGAAATAACTTACAGAGTGAAACTGAGCTTGTGAGACATAATTATTCCAAACAGATAACAAAAGAAGCAACCTGCACAGAAAACGGAATAATCAGATATACTTGTACTGATTGCGGTTCTTCGCTTGATGTAGATATCAATGCAACAGGTCATAATTATGAAGAGACCGGTGTGACACCGCCTACGTGCACAGAAAATGAACGTACCACTTACACTTGTTCTTACTGCGGTGACTCACGTGACTATGTATTAATTGGCAGTGCGACAGGACACAGTTATATTGCAGATGTAACCGCTCCCACCTGCACAGAGCAGGGCTATACCACTTACACCTGCAGATGCGGTGACAGCTATGTCGGTGACTATGTTGATGCGAACGGTCATTCACATACAGCAGAAGTTACAACACCTGCAACACATCTGACAGAAGGACTTATGACATACACATGTGCTTGCGGTGATACATATACTGAAGTAATCGCAAAAACTGAAAAGCACGAATATAATGAAGTTGTGACAGCACCTACCTGTACAGAACAAGGCTTTACAACATATACCTGTGAATGCGGAGATACATATACTGCCGATTTTGTTGAAGCCGTCGGACATAATTATGTTGAAGAAGTAACAGCACCCACTTGTGAGGAAAAAGGCTATACAACCTACACCTGCAGATGCGGTGACAGTTATATTTCTGATTATGTAGATGCAAAGGGACATTCTTATGAAGGCAATGTTACTACCCCTGCAACACACCTCAAAGAAGGAGTTATTACATATACCTGTTCTTGCGGAGATTCATATACAGAGGTTATAGCAAAAACCGAACAGCACGATTATAAGGCTGTTGTAACAGCACCTACTTGTGAAGACAAAGGTTACACAACCTATACCTGCGAATGCGGTGACAGTTATGTTTCTGATTATGTAGATGCAAAGATGCATAATTTTGAAGTGATAATAACAGCAGAACCTGACTGTAAGACAAACGGCACTAAAGTTTACCGATGCGAATGCGGATATGCATATGAGGAATCTATCAGCAGACTCGGTCATGTTGACAGTGACAATAACGGCAGATGCGACCGCTGTGATGTTTCAGTCTGCAGTCATATGTGCCATAAGACAGGCTTTATGGGCTTTATCTGGAAGATAGTATTATTCTTCTCAAAGCTCTTCGGTATAAACCCCGTATGTGAATGCGGAATGGCTCATTATTAATAAAGCAACAAAAAAAGGGAGCAGAGCGATCTGTTCCCTTTTTGATAATATTATGATGAAAGCTTTTTTATTTGAAAAAATCGTGCTCCTCCAGATATTTAAGCTCTCTTTCCTTGTCATTTTTTGAGCGTGCCTTCACATATGCTCTTACTTCTTTTCTGTTCTTTCCGATGATGCCGTTTCTCTGGAAGGAAACCCAGAACATACCGACAACGCTTCCTGCGCCTGCAAGGATCATATCGATCATAGTGTCAACAAGTCCGTCTTCGCCCATAATGGGGGATACCTGAAGAGTGTAGCCGTAAAGACGGTCCATTGTGAATTCATAGTATTCCCAGGCAACGAGAATAAAGCATGAGAAGCACAGGGCAAAGAAGGATGCAAGTCCCGGGCTTAAGTGACGGGAGCGGCCCTGAAAGGCAACCGCGAAATCATACGCAAAATAAGCCGCAACTATTCCCGAAATAAAATGCTCTATAAGGTCAACATACTGAAAGTTTGTTTTTGTGTTCAGCACATAGCCGATAACAACACCGAAGCAGATAAAGAGATTGAGCATTGTCTGTGCCTGATAGGTAACTCTTGTGATAAAGGATCTTCCGCCGAAGAGCTGGAACATATCCCACAGATGTGTAAATGCTATTGCAAAAAGTCCCATAAGAAACTGGGTGACCGAATCGTGGAGCAGTCCCCATATTCCGAATATTATAAGAGAAGCACGCACTGCCCACCAGATTATCTGATGAAACATAGGTATAGGCTGTATTTTATTGAGTTTTTTCATAATATTACTCACTTTCATTATATGTCAGGTGCTGTTATTATATAAAATGTAATTAATATAATGAAGGGAAAGTAATTTTTAACCGTGAAAATGTCAAAAATGTTTGATTAATCAAATGTGTTGTTTTCGGGAATTAATTAATTTAATGAATTAAAGCATTGACACGGAGATAAAATAATGTTAAAATATCTACATTAAAGGCGATGACGAAGAGGGATGTTTCCGTAAAGCCTTCAGAGAGACGGTGGCAGGTGAAAACCGTCGGTGAAAGGAAACTGTCTGTAGCTTCCGAGCCGGAGAGAGGAAAGTATTTTTGTACCGTAGAACTCTCCCGTATGGCTGCGTAAAAGTTTAAGGCTTATGAGAGATCATATAAGAGCCTGATGAGTGGCGTTTTGTAACGCAATTTGAGTGGTACCGCGGGTTTATCTCGTCTCAAAGAATCATTTTCTTTGGGGCGTTTTTTTTGTTGCCCCTGAAGGAGGAGCTATGAGTAACAGTATTACAGGTCTTGACTTTAAGATCCGTGAAATGGCATCACGAATTAAGGAGCTTCGCGAGGTCGTCGGCTATACATATGCCGAAATGGCACAGAAGACCGGAGTTCCCGTAGAAGAGTATATTCAGTGTGAGGAAGGAAAAAGCGATCTTAACTTTGCTTTTATCTACCGCTGCGCCCTTGCTTTCAATGTAGACGTAACCGATATCATTCAGGGTAGCTCACCTACACTTGCTTCCTATACGGTTACAAGAAAGGGTGAGGGACAGAAAATTGAGCAGGCACACGGTATGACATATTATAACCTTGCCTCCTCATTCAAAAACAGAATAGCAGAGCCTCTTTATGTTCATTCCGTTAAAAATGACGGTGATGAGAATAAGGATATTGAGCTTACCACTCACGAGGGACAGGAATGCGATATCGTTATAAAGGGTACGCTTAAGGTTCAGGTCGGTGAGCATATTGAGATACTTCACGAGGGTGACAGCATCTATTACGACAGCTCATCTCCCCACGGAATGGCGGCTGTCGGAGAAGAGGACTGTCTTTTCTATGCCATCGTTCTTAATCCCTCAGGTGAGCCTATTCCCGAGTTTTCCGCTCAGAAGGCTGAAGCCGCAATATCTCCCAAGCGTCTCGGTTCAGAAAAAACAGACAGAGTTTACCGTAAGTGGGTAAGCGTTCAGAAGGATTCTAACGGCACACCCGTAAAGGTAGACTTTATGAATGAGGACAAATTTAATTTTGCCTTTGATATTGTTGATGAGATTGCCGCTAAAAAGCCCGAAAAGCTTGCTATGCTTCATATCTCCGAGGAGCTTACCGAAAGAAGATTTACCTTCTCGGATATAAGCCGTGCATCAAATCAGTGTGCAAACTATTTCAAATCGTTAGGTATAAAGAAGGGTGACAGAGTTCTTCTTGTTCTCAAGCGTCATTATCAGTTCTGGTTTGCTATCTTAGGTCTTCATAAGATAGGTGCAATTGCAATTCCTGCAACAAATCAGCTGCTTGAGCACGATTTTTTATACAGATTCAATGCGGCAGGCATCAGTGCAATTCTCTGCACAGCAGACGGTAATACCGCCGATGAGGTCGAAAAGGCATGTAAGGATGCCCCCACTCTTACAACAAAGATAATTGTCAACGGTGAAAGAGAAGGCTGGAGAAGCTTTGACAGTGAATATGAGCTCTTCAGCGAAAAGTTTGAAAGAAAAGAGGATTCTCCCTGCGGAGAGGATCTTATGCTTATGTTCTTTACATCGGGAACAACAGGCTATCCCAAGATCGCGGCTCATAATTTCAAATATGCACTCGGTCATTTTGTTACTGCAAAATACTGGCACTGTGTAGATCCTGACGGACTTCATCTTACAATTTCCGATACCGGCTGGGCAAAGTCCCTCTGGGGTAAGCTTTACGGTCAGTGGATGTGCGAGGCTGCAACCTTCGTCTATGACTTTAACCGTTTCAATGCAGCCGATATTCTTCCTATGTTTAAAAAGCATCATATCACTACATTCTGCGCACCTCCCACAATGTACCGTATGCTCATAAAGGAGGATCTTACAAAGTACGATCTTTCATCCGTTGAGCACGCAACGATTGCGGGTGAGGCACTCAATCCCGAGGTATTCAAGCAGCTTGAAAAGCTTACGGGACTCAGAATAATGGAAGGCTTCGGTCAGTCCGAAAGCACGCTTATGATAGGTAATCTTGTTGGTGCAAACCATAAGATCGGTTCAATGGGTAAGCCTGTCCCTATTTATGATATTGATATCGTAAACAGTGATGGTGAATCCTGCGATGTCGGTGTGCCCGGTGAAATTATCGTAAGAACCGGAGATAAGGTTCCCTGCGGTCTGTTTACAGGCTACTATCAGGATGCCGACAAGACAGCCGAGGTATGGCACGACGGAATGTATCATACAGGCGATATGGCATGGAAGGACGAGGACGGCTTCTATTGGTATGTGGGCAGAATCGACGATGTTATCAAATCCTCAGGCTACCGTATCGGACCGTTTGAAATTGAAAATGTTATTATGGAGCTTCCTTATGTTCTTGAGTGCGGTGTCACTGCAGCGCCTGACGAGGTAAGAGGTCAGGTGGTAAAGGCTGTAATAGTTCTTACAAAGGGAATGACTGCAACCGAAGAGCTTAAGAAGGATATTCAGAATTATGTCAAGAAGCACACGGCTCCTTATAAATATCCCAGAATCGTTGAATTCAGAGAGACACTTCCTAAGACTACAAGCGGAAAGATAATCCGTAATAAGCTTTGATATGAAGATAGCTGTTATACAGATGAATATGAAGGCGGGGGACACCGCGTATAATTATTATCACGCAGAGGAGCTGCTTTTGCAGGCTTCTCAGGCATCCCCTGACCTTATTATTCTTCCCGAGACCTGGAATACTGGATTTTTTCCGAAGGACGGTATTGAAAAATATGCCGATAAGAACGGAGAAAATGCTAAAAAGCTTCTTTCCCGTATCAGTAAGGGAAATACCGTCAGCATAATCGGCGGAAGCGTTACCGAGGAAAAGAACGGTAAGATATATAATACATCCTATATATATAATGAAAAGGGTGAAAACATATATTCTTACAGTAAAATGCATCTGTTTTCTCCTATGGATGAGCATATTTATTTTACTCCGGGTGACAGAGCCGATGTATTTTCTCTCTGCGGTGTAAATACGGCGGTGCTGATATGCTATGATCTGCGCTTTCCCGAGGCGGCAAGAGCTCTTGCAGTAAAAGGTGCTGAAATTCTTTTCGTTGTCTCCCAGTGGCCTTGTGAAAGGATCGCTCAGATGGAGATACTTCTTAAGGCAAGAGCAGTGGAAAATCAGATGTTTACTGTTCTGTGTAATTCCTGCGGCAAATTCGGTGAGACAGTGTACGGCGGAAATTCAATGGTATGCGATCCTCTCGGAAATGTTATAAAAAGTGCAAAGACGCAAGAGGAGATACTTTTCTGCGATATAAATTTGAAAAAGCTTACGGATATAAGAAGCAGTATAAATGTTTTTCGCGACCGAAGAACGGATATTTATTGATTTATGCCAAATACCGCACGGGAAACTTCCTTTTCTTGTGCGGTTTTTTTATGATAAAATATTGACAATGTGCCGCTTGTGTGATATCCTACATACATTGATAGAGGTGCGTTGGATAATCAGTAGTTTATGTGTAAGCCCTTACGCAAAGGCGTTGCATAAATGAAAGGTATCGGCGCCGAAGAGGACTCAGGCGTGAGTTTTTCTGGCAAAACGAAATAAGATTCGTTGTGCTGTCGCTTTTGCGGAGAGCTATCTGTACTTAAGGGTATTCCCGTAATGTATTGATAGCCGTATTGTACGGCTGTTTTTTATGTTACGAATAAAGTATAGTGTTTGCTGTCCGTTTGCTTTCGGACGGCTGATTTTTTTGTATTATCAAAAGTATATTATTTACGGAGGAAAAATATAATGAAAAAGACAGTTTTTACAGGTGCGGCAACCGCAATCGTTACTCCCCTTAATGAAAACGGAGTAGATTACGAGAGCTTCGGCAGACTTATCGATTGGCAGATCGCTGAAGGCATTGATGCTATCGTTGCCTGCGGAACAACAGGTGAAGCTTCCACGCTTACAGATGAAGAGCACAGAGAATGTATCAAGTTTGCAGTAGAAAGAGCAGCAGGCAGAGTTCCGATAATTGCAGGAACAGGCTCAAATGATACCGATTATGCTATCGATCTTACAAAATATGCTTGTGAAGTCGGTGCGGATGCAGTTCTTCTTGTTACTCCTTATTATAATAAAGCAACCCAGAAGGGACTTATCAAGTCCTTTGAGGTAGTGGCAGACGCTGCAACAAAGCCCTGTATCTTATATAATGTTCCCTCCCGTACAGGCTGTAATATCCTTCCTGCTACTATGGCGGCTCTTGCTGAGCATCCCAATATTGTAGGTGTCAAGGATGCATCAGGCAACCTTTCTCAGATCGCTGAGATCGCTGCTCTTACAAACGGTAAATTCGATATTTATTCCGGTAATGACGATCAGGTCCTTCCCGTTCTTTCTCTCGGCGGTAAGGGTGTAATCTCTGTTCTTTCCAATATCCTTCCCAAGGAAACCTCACTCATGTGCAAGCATTATTTCAACGGAAATGCAGCAGAGGCAACAAGGATGCAGCTTCAGTATCTTCATCTTATAAATGCTCTTTTCTGTGAAGTAAATCCCATTCCCGTAAAGGCTGCCTGCGCTGCAATGGGCTATGGTGAAAATTATGTGCGTCTTCCTCTTACAACTATGGAAGAAGCAAATGAACAGAAGCTTCTTGCACTTATGCGTGAAGCAGGTCTTAATGTATAAGAGGTAAAAAAATATGAATATTATTCTTAACGGCTTTTCGGGAAGAATGGGCGCGGCAGTGCTTGAGGTGGCTTCCTTAGGATATATGAATGCCTCTGTTTCGGCAGGTGTTGATATAAACCCGAAAGCGGGAGATATACCCTGTTATGAAAGATTTTCCGATATAAGCGAAAAGGCTGATTGTATTATAGATTTTTCCAATCACGCATCAATAAAGGCTGTGGCTGATTATGCCGTTGCCGCATCTCTTCCTCTTGTTGTTGCAACAACCGGACATACAGATGAGGAAAAGGAGATAATAAGAGAGGCTTCTCGTTCAGTGCCCGTATTTTTTGCGGCGAATATGTCTATGGGGGTAGCCTTGTTATGCCAGATGGCGACTCTTGCGGCAAAAACTCTTCCCGGAGCAGATATTGAGATAGTCGAAACTCATCATAACCGAAAGCTTGACGCTCCCAGCGGCACGGCTCTTATGATAGCAAATGCCATAAATACAGTAAGAGAAAATGCAAAATTCATTTTCGGAAGGCAGGGCATGGCAAAAAGAGAAGCCGATGAAATAGGTATACATGCTGTAAGACGCGGAAATATAGTCGGAATTCACGAGGTTATCGTTTCCACAGACTATGAAACAATAACCATAAAGCACGAGGCTCATTCAAGAACGCTGTTTGCAGAGGGTGCAATTGCGGCAGCAGCCCACCTTATCGGAAAGGCTCCGGGGCTCTATGATATGAGTTCTCTTATCGGTTAATTTATTTGAAAAAAGGTGTTAGTATGAAAATCGGTATATACGGATACGGCAATCTCGGAAAGGGCGTGGAATGTGCAATAATGCAGAATCCCGATGCCGAGCTTGTTGCTGTTTTTACAAGAAGAGATCCTGAGACGGTAAAGATCCTTACGCCCAATGCAAAGGTCATAAAGGCAGACAGAGTACTTGAGTATAAGGATGAAATAGATGTTATGATAATCTGCGGCGGCAGTGCTACGGATCTTCCCGTAATGACTCCCGAGCTTGCAAAAAGCTTCAATGTAATTGATTCCTTTGATACTCACGCAAATATCCCCACGCATTTTAAGAATGTTGATGCCTCAGCAAGAGATAACGGAAATATCGCACTCATCTCCGCAGGCTGGGATCCCGGTATGTTCTCCGTAAGCAGACTTATGGCTTCAGCTATTCTTCCCTACGGCAAGGACTATACCTTCTGGGGCAGAGGAGTAAGTCAGGGACACAGCGACGCAATAAGAAGAATTGAAGGCGTCGCAGATGCAAGACAGTATACCTGTCCCGTTGAAGAGGCTATGAATAAAGTTAGAGCGGGTGAAAATCCCGAGCTTTCTGTAAGACAGAAGCACACAAGAGAATGCTTTGTCGTAGCTGAGGAGGGAGCCGATCTTGATAGAATAGAAAAAGAGATCGTGACTATGCCCAATTATTTTGCCGATTATGATACCACGGTTACATTTATAACAAAGGAAGAGCTTGAGAGGGATCATAAGGGAATTCCTCACGGCGGCTCTGTAATAAGAACAGGTGTGACGGGTAAGGACAAAGAGAATAAGGAGATAATCGAATATAAGCTCACTCTTGATTCCAATCCCGAATTCACCGCAAGTGTAATCCTCTGCTATGCGAGAGCGATCTGCAAAATGAGAAGCAGAGGAATTACAGGCTGTGTAACAGTTTTTGATGTTGCTCCCCGCGATATGTCAGCTTTGCCCTATGAAGAAATGCTGGCTCATATGCTTTAATTAAACTTAGGATGACAAGTGTAATCCGAACCCGCCCGAAAGCGTGAATTTTTGCGGCTTTCCGGCGTTTCGGGCTTGAAAGGCGACAGCCTGTCTTCGCCCTCAACATCCAAAATCCATCAAAAATTCGCACTTTCAGGTCGCAGATTTTTTGCGCAGCGGATTTTTGTCATATCAAGGCACAAAACGCAGTAAATCCTTTCGGATTTACGAGTATTTTAACGAAGAGATGGCGGAAATCCGCCCCGCAA